>JAFRYJ010000133.1 GCA_017437705.1 Lachnospiraceae bacterium | reverse complement strand
ATGCATCACCCGATGTCATAGTGGTGGCGGCCTACGGAAAGATCCTCAGGCAGTCTCTTCTGGACATACCGGCCCGCGGATGCATCAACATACACGCATCGCTGCTTCCGAAATACAGGGGGGCGGCGCCGATTCAGTGGGCGATCATCAACGGGGAGAAGGAGACCGGCGTCACCACCATGATGATGGACGCAGGACTGGACACCGGCGACATGCTCCTGAAAAAAGCAGTGGAAATAGGAGAGCATGAAACGGCGGAAGAGCTGTCGGACCGGTTGGCAAAGGCCGGCGGAGAGCTTATAATCGAGACACTGAAACGACTTGAAGCGGGAGACCTTCCCAGGGAAAAGCAGAACGATTCGGAGACCGGCATTTATGCCAGGATGCTTAAGAAAACAGACGGACAGCTGGACCTTAACAAACCGGCAGGGGATGTGGACAGGCAGATAAGGGGCCTGTACTCATGGCCCTGTGCATATACAAGACTGCAGGGAAAGACGCTGAAGATCATCAAAGCCCACGTGGCGGATGAAGACTCGGCGGAGGCGGCTCCCGGCACAATAACAAATGTAACGAAAAAGACCATTACCGTTCAGTGCAGTCCCGGCCTTATCTCCATAGACAGGGTACAGCCCGAGGGGAAAAAGCCCATGGACACCGCCGCATTTCTGGCGGGCAACCGCATCGAACCGGGAATGGTCATGGAACAGGAGGACAATGAATAATGGCAGGAATTATAAGCATGATCCCCTACATCCTCAGAAATGATTATTACTATTACGGCGGCAATAATACCACCAGGGGCGTATATTTCGACTGGACGATGATCCTTATCCTCATCGGCATTGCAGTGTCCCTCTGGGCATCGTTCAACGTAAGGAGTACCTTCAACAAGTATTCGAAGACGGCCTCCGTAAGAGGAATGAACGGGTGCGAAGTGGCGAACCAGATCCTTTTGAGCAAGGGGATAATGAACGTCAGGGTAGCCAGTACCCAGGGAGACCTTACGGATCATTTCGATCCCAGGACCAACGTGGTAAATCTTTCCGAGACCGTTTACGGAAAATCTTCGATATCGGCCATCAGCGTTGCGGCCCACGAGTGCGGCCATGCAATGCAGCATGCGGAAGGATATGCGCCTCTTAAGATAAGAACGGCAATAGTTCCCATCGCGAACTTCGGCAACATGCTCAGCTGGCCTCTTATCATCATAGGCCTCATGATGGGCACGGGCGGCAGGACCATCCTCCTTATAGGCATCATCCTTTTCGCCTCTGTAGTGGCATTCCAGGTGATCACTCTTCCCGTGGAATTCAATGCGTCAAGAAGGGGATTGCAGGCCCTCAGGTCCAACGGACTGGTAACGGCCGAGGAAGATAAAAAGGCATCCAAAGTACTTAAAGCGGCTGCCCTCACATATGTTGCAGCTGCGGCAGTGGCAGCGCTTCAGCTTCTCCGTATCATACTGCTCACAAGAAGAGACTAGTCATGACAGATCTCAGAAGCATCTGCTTAAACGGCCTTATGGAGATCGAGGCTGGAAAGAAAGATCCTTCGGCGGTCCTTTCGGATATAGCCCGGAAATACGCCTTTCTTGAAAAAAGCGAAAGAAGCTTTATGGTAAGGCTTATTAAGGGCACCGTTGAAAAGCGAATAATGCTGGACTATGTAATCGACAGTTATTCGAAAACACCGTCTGCAAAAATGAGACCGCTCATACGCACTCTGCTGCGTATGAGCGTTTATCAGCTTTATGAGATGGATAATGTGCCGGAAAGCGCGGTCTGCAACGAGGCGGTGAAGCTGGCGAAAAAGAACGGCTTCCGGCAGCTGTCGGGTTTTGTGAACGGCGTGCTCCGGAGCATTTCCGGCGGAAGGGACAGCCTTGTTTTCCCCGACAGGGAGAAAGATCGCGAAGGTTATATAAATATCTGCTGTTCGGTACCTTTATATCTGACTAAGATGTGGATCAGGGAGCTGGGCGCGGAAACCGCTTTGATGATGGCTGAGTATTCCCACCGGGATACGGGTCTCGCGGCCAATGTGAATACCCTGAAGACGGACAGGGACAGCCTTATAATGTCTCTGGCTTCTGAGGGGGCGGAGGCAGTTCCGGGCAATTACTGGGACAGGGCGGTCATCATCAGGGATGTGGACAGGCTGACGGAGCTTTCATCGTTTAAGAACGGAGAATTCTTCGTTCAGGACGAATCCTCCATGTTCGTCTGCGAGAACGCAGGCATCAGGCCCGGCAGCAGCGTGCTGGACCTCTGCGCGGCTCCCGGAGGAAAGACCATGCATGCGGCGACCCTTACGGGACGCGGAGGCAGTGTGGTCTCCATGGACAGGGATGAAAAAAAGCTCTTAAAGATAAACGAGAACCTGGAGAGGACAGGCCTTTCGGACATCGTGAAAACGGAGGACAACGATGCGTCCGTATTAAGGGAGGACCTTATCGGAGGTTTCGACACGGTGCTCTGTGATGTTCCCTGCTCCGGCCTGGGCATAACCGGACGGAAGCCGGACATCAAGTATAACGTCACGGAAGAAACGATAGAGAGCCTGGTGCCCCTTCAGAGAAGTATACTTTATAACGGGGCCCGGT
>JAFRYJ010000132.1 GCA_017437705.1 Lachnospiraceae bacterium | reverse complement strand
TACAGGACGATTTTCCTGCATCAGTCAGGGAGATCGTTATGTCCGGCTGCATAAAAGGAGCAGGGAAAAGCTTCTTTTTCGGTAAGGCTGACCGCGACCGTGCAGACGAATATATGAGAAAAATGGATATAAAGGATCTGGAGAAGGAATGCTATGCGGACCTTTCCGGAGGCCAGAGGCAGAGAGTGCTAATAGCCAGGGCACTGTGCGCCACGGACAGGCTCCTTCTGATGGACGAGCCTGTGTCCGGCCTGGATCCCGATACCACGGAGGAGATGTACTCCATTGTGGAGGAGCTGAATAAGAACGGCACCACCATCATTATGATAAGCCATGATGTGGACAACGCCATGAAATACGCGGACCATGTGCTGGTGATCGACGACAACGTCTTTTTCGGTACAGTTGATGAGTATCTGGAGACGAAGGGAGGCGAAGACAATGGCGGCGATCTTTGATAAGCTTTCCCTTTATCTTTCCTATCCCTTCGTGTGGTATGCGATAATAGTGGGCGTGCTCATTGCTGCATGCGCGGCTCTTCTGGGTGTGCCCGTTGTGCTCCGCAGGTATTCCCTTATCGGTGACGGCCTGTCGCATGTGGCCTTTGGGGCAATGGCGGTGGCCACCGTGCTCAACCTTTCCAACAACATGCTCCTGGTGATCCCGGTGACCGTGCTCACCGCTGTTTTCCTTATGAGAAGAGGGAAGAAGAGTATCATTAAGGGCGATGCGGCCCTGGCCATGCTTTCCGTTGGGGCGATGGCTATCGGCTACCTGGTGCTCAACATGTCGTCGAACACGTCGAATCTGTCCGGTGATGTCTGCAGCACGCTGTTCGGATCCCAGTCGATAATAACGCTGACGGGCTCAAAGGTCATAGTATGCGCCGTATGCTCGGCGCTGGTGATCGCGGGCTTCGTGTTACTTTACAACAGGATCTTTGCCGTAACCTTCGACGAGGATTTCTCGGTGGCTGCGGGGATGAACACGGGCCTTGTGAACCTGCTGCTTTCCGTTATGACGGCATTGATAATCGTCCTTGCCATGAACCTGGTCGGAACGCTTCTTATATCGGCGCTGGTCACTTTCCCGGCCCTTTCCGCCATGAGGATATGCGGGAATTACAGAAGCGTGACAGTCTGTGCGCTCATCATTTCTGTTGCATGCACGATACTCGGCATCATCATCTCGATAGCGGCGTCAAGCCCCGTGGGAGCGACCATAGTGGCGGTCGATATCTGCGCGTTTATCGGGTGTTTCGCGGCAGGGAAAATGATAAAAAGAGTATGAATTAATGATATAAATCATTGCCTGTTATATAGTATTAATATATACTATATCTGTTATAAAAGACTCAAAGGAGGCATTTAATCATGCAGAACAAGGGATCTATGATCAAACCCGCCAGCATCGTGCTTGCGATCTGGGGTATCATCGCATTTGTTGTTAATCTTAAAAGCTATCTGGATTACAGGACCATCTTCAAGGCTGCCGGCGGCATGACTGTTTTTGCGGTTCTCCTGCTTATAGCAGCTACCGGTGTAATGGTGGTAGCAGGTGTCCTCGGCTTTCTCAACAGCAATAACCCGTCGAAGGCAGGTCTGTGCAAGCTCGTCGGCATCATAGCGCTGGCATTGCTTTGGGTTGGCACGATAATGGTTGTTGCAACCTACGGAACCGAAGCTGTTAACTGGATCTTCGTGATCATCGGAACCGCTTTGAGCGCATGGTATATTTTAAGTGCAACTCAGCTTGCAAATTCGTAATTATGACTTAATGCGGGCAGGAATGCCCGCATTTTGCTGTTTATTTCTGCTGTGTTTCCTTATTAAGGCACAAACGGAAAGAAAGCACTGCAGCGATTCAGCGGGCAACAGAAAGAGTGAATTAAATGAGATTTACGAAAAAGATACTTGCAACGATACTGGCAGCGGTCATCTTTACGGCACTTTTACCTGATATAAAGGCTGAAGCAGCAGGAGATCCCATACTTTATGTCGACGGGCAGGAAGTTGCGCTTTCGGGAGACCCGACCACCGGAAACGGATGGAAATACGATCCCGCAACAAAAACGCTTACCATTTCGAACGCAAACATTACCGGATCGATCGAAGAACCCGGCCATGCCAGCGGTTTTATCCGCACCAAAAATATCGTCAGCGCAAACATGGATCTGACGATAGAGCTCTCCGGGAAGAACAGCCTTTCGGGAGCTTCCCAGGGAATAACTGTCGGCGGCGGGAAGCTGACGATAAAGGGCGGGGGATCTCTTACGATAACCACGGAATCCGGTCACGGAATACATGCTGCGGGTCTGGATATATCGGACTGCACGTTAGAGATCCACGCAGATCAGACCGCAATAGCAACAGATTACGAAACTTCTGCAAATATCACCGGAAGTACCGTAATTGCCGAGGGAGGCATTATAAGTTCCGGATTATCCATAGGCGGTGAATTGACCATAACGGACAGTGAAGTCACTGCTTCCGGCCCGAACACCGCTTTGTATACCGAGAACAGCCTGCGGATCACCCGCAGTACTGTGACTGTCCCCAAAGTCTCTTCATGGGGCATATCGACCGCCAATGGCAACATCATAATCAAAGCCAGCACCGTTACCATAACGGATGCCGGCGGTTATACAGGCCTCGACTGCATCTATGGAGCCATAAATATCACCGGAAGCACTGTCAAATCCAAAGGCGCAGGTATTGCCATAAGAGGAAAGGCCCTTAATCTTTACGGATGTACCGTCAAAGTGCCGGAGGGCGGTACGGCATCGGGGGGACGGATCAAGCAGGGCGGTCAGGATGTTAACTATGCCGAGATCGAACCGATAGAATATACGATAACGGTGGACGACAGCCTCAGCAAATATGCCGAGGGCCTGGATACACTGCCCGCAACAGCTGTTGCCGGAGAAACGGTAAATGTCGGCATTCACCTTTCCTATGGATCCGTGGTGCCGGAAAGAGTATATCTTTACAGAGAGACCGGCGGAACAACAGCCGATATCCCGATGAAAGTTGACGGCGTCCTGGCCACAGGGTCCTTTGAGATGACTTACACCAATGTGACCTTATACGCCGACTGGGGCGATCCCAGGTTTAAGGTCACGTTTGATACAGACGACGGATCCGAAGTTCCGGGCCAGGATGTTGAAATAGGCGGAAAGGCGGCCAGACCGGAGGATCCCACCAAAGACGGCTGTACTTTCTGGGACTGGTATGAGGAAAAAGACTCGACGACGAGATTTGATTTTTCAGAGGCCCTTACAGGCGATAAGACCTTATACGCACACTGGGCAAAGAACATCACCGGATTAAAGCTGCACGGGGACGGAACGGAACAGGACGGCGACGGCTATTATAAGCTGAAAACGGACGTGCTCGAGGTGCTCTTCGAAAAGGACAGCGCAGACGTAAAGATAGAAGTAACGCCGCTGGCGACGGATGTGGATACTTCGGACCGCATCACCGAGGCTCCGGAAAAGGAAACGGAATACTACTTCCATGTTTACCTGGATGATGTTGAAGGGGTCGAAGGAAAGCCGACGGTATTCTATTCCGACGATATAAAGACGGGTACGGAAGCGACGGCGGAGAATGCGACGATCACTCTGGAAGAGCTGTCACGGTCACCCGGCGGAAAGAGCGCAACGCTGATATTCAAGTATGTTCAACACCCTGTTGTTTATACGGTTGTCTGGCTTGATGGCGACGGCTCCGAGCTCGACAGCGCGACTTACGAAGAAGGAGAAGAAGAGCCCGATACAGATAAGACGCCTGTGAAGGCGGAGGATGATGAATATAAGTATACCTTCGACAAATGGGACGACGGCACTGTGGACGGCAATAAAACGACCTACACGCCTCAGTTCACTTCAGAGAAGAAGGAAGAGTCTGAGTCGGAAACAGAAACAGAAACTGAAACGGAGACCGAGACCGAGGCGGAGAGCGAAGACGTGACTGAGCCTGAGACCGAGACTGAAGCCGAAGAGATCAAATACTGGGTAGAAGAGGGCGATACGGTCAGCGTTACAAAGAAGGTGGCAAGCCCCCTGAAGCTTACCGTACACAGAAGCCCCGATGACGATCTGACATACGGCCTGTTCACCGGCCTCAAGATGGACGGAAAGGAAGTGTCTGCTTCATCATATACCGCGTCTAGCGGAAGCCTGAAGCTGACACTGGGAGCAGATTATCTGAATACGCTGTCCACAGGCAGCCACAAGCTCGAGGTTATATTCGAAGACGGCAGTGCCTCTGTAACGCTTAAGGTATCAAGCAGTGCGCCCGGCCCCGGAACCGGTGATGACTTCAATCCCGTAATGTGGATCATAATCGGAGCTGCGGCTGCAGCGGTAATGGTGGCAGCGGCCGTGCTCCTGAAGCGGAAAAAGAAATAGAACATTTAACAATCTATAACTGAACAAATTAAAATAAACTCCCGGACAGCGGTGGCCGCCCGGGAGTCTTTATTTGATCGTATTTATTTTTAACGCTTCAGCACCATTTTGATCTCTGCGGCATCGATCCTGGGGTTGATCGTTTCTTCCCCATCAGGATGAAAACCGCATTTATCGTAAAAGCGGATCGCCCTTTTGTTTTCTTTAAGGGTCCAGAGGAATATCTGTGAACGGTCTTTAAGCTGCGACAGCGCCGCGTCCATCAGCTGACGCCCCACACCTGTCCCATGATATTCGGAAAGCACATACAGACCGAAGATGGCGCCGGTGCCGGAAGGACCTTCATCCGGGTCTCCGTATGCGATATAGCCGACGACGCGATCCCCGTCTTTAGCGATGATGAAGCCTTCCCTGTCGCTGAAAGCCGATCTTTCGCAGACTTCAAGGGT
>JAFRYJ010000131.1 GCA_017437705.1 Lachnospiraceae bacterium | reverse complement strand
GAAGGCTTCGGTGGAATCCTTCTTGAACAGCACTATAAGGGTCTGGAGCAGCAGCTTTATATCGCGGAAAATGCTGTAGTGCTCGATATACATCATATCGAGGATCAGCTTGTTCATGGGCGTCGTGTTATACTTGCCGGCTATCTGGGCATAACCCGTGATGCCCGCCTTCACGCGGAACCTGTATGAAAACTCAGGGCATTCTTTAATGTAAAGGAAAACGTTGTCCAGCATCTCCGGCCTGGGGCCCACAAGGCTCATCTCGCCCTTAAGTACATTAAGAAATTGCGGTATCTCGTCCAACCTGTACTTCCTGAGTGATGCTCCCGCCTTCGTTATCCTGTCGTCGTCGGAGACGGCGGGATGATTCTCGTCGTTGGGCTTCATCGTCCTGAATTTATACACATCGAACACGCGGCCGTTTATGGTCGCCCTCTTCTGCTTGTAGATGACCTTTCCGCCGTCATCGGCCTTGATCCTGATGGCGATTATAAGCATCACCGGGCTTAAGACGATAAGGCAGATGATGGAGATGATTATATCCATGCTCCTCTTTATGAAACGCTGTCCCAGATTAAGCTGCTTCACCGGCTCGTAAACGAAAGAGATATCGTCGATAAGCACGTGCTTCGCATACATCTCCGAAATGTCCGCCACCTCGGGATTGAAATACACGTTTTTCAGATGGTTGTAACAGAACTCGATGATCTCCGTCCGCTCCTTTACCGGCACGGAATACAGGAAGACCGTATCGCATTTTACGATCTGCTCCAGATAGTCGCGGCTCCTGTAATCGCAGATGAATACCACGTCAAACTGCTTTTTGAACTTGCCGATGGCGGATATCGCCTCTCCGAAATAATCCACTCCGGATGTGATGAGCACGCATTTCTCGGGATCGTTGAGCTTGAAGAATACCCAGTTTCCGAAATACGTGAATATTACGATGAGAATGATGTGAACGGCCACCGTAACGATGAACAGCCCGAAGTTTTCCAGACGGAATTTGAAGCCGTTCGTCTCGTTGGTGCTCATGATAAGGAGCTGGATATATGAAACGATGTCCGTAAGCACCGTCGCCAGGCCAATGGAAGAGATGATGGGCTTGCTCTTTCTCTTACCGATATCGAAGGATCCGTAGACGCCAAGAAGGGCTACCCCCACTACTACATAGATGAGCAGTGTAACAGCCAGCGTCCTGGAGGGACGCAGCAGCTGAGGAAGCCTGATGCCCATTATAAGAAAGAACGATCCCACAAGGGACGCGAAGAATACGGCCTTTATAAGAAATATAATGACCTTTTTTGTCTTCTGTAAAAAGTCCACTTCTGCCTCTTGATTCAGCGCTTAATCGCTTCTTTTATCCGAAGGTCCAGAGATGAATACCTCTCCATCTCCCTGACCGTGTCCGTCATATAGTCAACTGTCCTGCCGCTCCCCACCAGCGCCACGCATCTTTCCGCCCTGGTGATCGCGGTATACAGTATGTTTCTGTTGAAAAGGAGCCTGGGGCCCGTCAAAAGCGGTATGATGACCGCCGGATACTCGCTGCCCTGCGCCTTATGTATGGTGATGGCGTATGCGTGTTCCAGCTCTTCAAGCTGATTAAAAGAATATACTATTTTACGCATATCGTCAAACTCAACGGTCACCGTCCTGGCGAACAGATTTATCTCCCGGATGATGCCTATATCACCGTTGAAGATGCCGGTGCCCCTCTCCGTTACGATGTTGTAGTCCCCGGTGACCTCCCATTCCGCCTGGTAATTGTTCTTTATCTGCATCACCTTGTCGCCGGTGCGGAAAACGGTATCGTTAACTGTCCATTCCGTCTTGTCCGGTGCTTCGGGATTCAGGCAGCGCTGCAGCACCTTATTCAGGTTTAGGACGCCCAGCTCGCCCTTTCGCATTGGAGTCATCACCTGTATGTCCTTAACGGGGATCCCGGTCTTTTCCGGCAGCAGATCCTTGACCAGGGCCGCTGTAACGCCCAGTATATCCCTGGCGTTATCCCTCTCCAGGAGGAAAAAGTCCGTATGCTTCTGCTTCAGGTCCACATGCCTGCCCTCGTTGATCATATGGGCGTACCTGACGATGTTGCTTTCCAGGGCCTGCCTGAAGATCTTTTTCAGGCGGACCACCTTGAATCTCTCCGACCTGATGATGTCGGCAAGCACGTTGCCGGGACCGACGCTGGGCAACTGGTATTCGTCGCCGGAAAGCACCAGCCTCGTGCCGGGCCTTACAGCCTTTAAAAGCACGTTCATCAGGCTTATATCCACCATGGACATCTCGTCGATGATGATAACGTCCTGATCCAGGGGATCGTCTTCGTTCCTGCCGAATACGCCCTCGTCCTCGGAGCCCGCTGCCCCGGAAAGCTCCAGCAGGCGGTGGATAGTGCTGGCATCATAGCCCGTGGCCTCCGTCATCCTTTTCGCGGCCCTGCCCGTGGGCGCCGCCAGGGCCACGCTTTTCCCGATGCCGGTGAAATATCTGATAATGGTATTTATGGTAGTAGTCTTGCCGGTACCGGGCCCGCCGGTTATAACGGTGATTCCGTTTTCGGCCGCCGAACGCACCGCTTCCTTCTGTATCTCGTCCAGGATAATGCCGGTGCACTTTTCCGTCTCTGCGATGGTCCGCTCCAGCAGCCCGGGATCCGGGGAGAACGACCTGTTAAGGCCGGAAAGCATGAACGCCGTACCCAGCTCAAGATAATAATATCTCGTGAGGTAGATGCGGTCTTCCTCTTCATCCTTCTTCCTTACGATCTGCCTGTCTATAACGAGATCGTCAAGATGCTTTTCCATGTCCTCCACTTCCACCGTGAGAAGCTCCGACGCGTATTCCTTAAGCTCCTCCGCCGGAACGTAGGTGTGCCCCTCCAGGGACTTCTGTAAAAGCGCATATACGATGCCCGCCCTTATCCTGAATTCGGAATTCATGGAAAAACCGGCTTCCATGGCGATGGCGTCCGCCAGCCTGAAACCGATGCCGCTGACCTCACGGGCAAGCCTGTAGGGATCTTCCCTGATGACGCTGTAAAGATCGTTGCCGTATCTCTCGTATATCTTAACGGCGTAGGCCGGGGTGATGCCGTACTGCTGCAGGAACATCATGGAGCGGCGCATGTCCTGCTTCTCGTAGAACTGCATATAGATATTGCGTGCGATGCGGTCGCTGATGCCCTTTACCTCGGCGAGCCTCTCCGGCTCCTCCTCGATGATCCTGAATGTGTCCTCGCCGAAGGCCTTCACTATCCTGGCAGCCATCGTCGGTCCGATGCCCTTGATGGAGCCGCTGGCAAGGTACCGTTCCATAGACTCCTCGTCCTCGGGCGCCTCCAGCTCAAAGCCGGATACCTTCAGCTGTACGCCGTAAACGGAATGCTCCACATACTCTCCGCTGACCCTTATATGATCCCCTTCGCTTATCCTGGGCATGATGCCCACGCATACCGTTTCCTCGCCCTGTGAAACAAGCTCCAGAACGGTATAGTAATTATCGGGGTTCTGATAGATTATATGCTGCACCATTCCCTTGAGGGATTCCAAGACCGCACCTCCGGTTCAGCGGCTTAACGCCTGCCTGACAATTTAACGGGCCGGTGGTGCCGGCCCATGTGATATTTATATGATACCTGTCGTCTGCCGCCCTCAGTCCTACTGCCGCTGTCCGACAGAGCCCGACTGGGCGTTTATCCTTTCGGAGTACTCCACATATCTTCCGGTGCCGATGGCCACCACCGCCATGGGATGGTCCACCGTCGTCGTCCTTATGTTGAGCTCCGACTCTATAAGCTCCTCTATGCCTCCCATGCAGCTGCCGCCGCCGGTAAGGATTATGCCCCTGTTGATAATGTCCGAAGCCAGTTCCGGCTGGGCGTTCCCCAGCACTTTTTTCAAGCCCCTCATAATGCTGTCCAGAGGCTCCTTGAAGGCTTCGTCAAGCTTTGCCGCAGGCACTGCCACCGAACCGGGGAGCCCCGTTATGATGTCCCTGCCGCTTACCATTACAGACCTTCCCGATGCATCACCGGATATGGTGCCCAGGTCGATCTTCACGTTCTCCGCCGTCTGCTCTCCCACCAGCATGCTGTGGGTCTCTCTCATAAAGTTTATTATGGCTTCGTCGAAATCCTGTCCGCCTGTCTTTACACAGATGCTCCTTACGGCCTCGCCCATGCAGATAAGGGCTATATCCGTGGTGCCTGCGCCTATATCCACGATAAGGCTGCCTGTGGGCCTGGAAACGTCTATTCCGGCTCCCAGAGCGGCTGCGATCGGAGTCTCTACAAGGATAACGTCCCTGGCGCCTGCAGCCATGGTGGCATCATAAACGGCCTTCTTTTCCACCTCCGTGGCATCTATGGGCACGTTGACGCAGACCCTGGGACGCCTTAAGGTCTTCATTCCCACGGCCTTATTGATAAAATAGACTTCCGCGTGGAAGGGATTCTGCTTATTGGTCGGCAGGCTGTACGCCTTCTTCAGCAGCGGAAGGTTCTCGGTTTCAAGAGAATATCTGCCCGGCCCGAACGTATCCATCGCCTTACCGTTGAGG
>JAFRYJ010000130.1 GCA_017437705.1 Lachnospiraceae bacterium | reverse complement strand
GATCCAGCCTGTCCACCGATGCGAAATAAACATATTCCTTAATATCGGCTTCCGACAGCTTTGCGCTTTTAACGAGGAAATACTTTTCGTCGTGAAGCGAGAAGATTGCTTCAGCGGCAAAAGGCGCTGCCGGCGTTTCCGTATTTATATCGTAGTATCCCTTATATGAAAGGAGTATTTTGTCGAGTGCTTCCTGTCTGTCCATAGTCTGTTCCCTTAAGCCTGTCCCGTCTCGGCGTCGGCGACGCCGGGCCTTACAGAAGGCACATCGGGCATTTTTTCTTTTAATTCGGCGATAAGAGCTTTTGCCGCTTTATCGCCGGGCACCTGGATCTGGGCCAGCTCTGTCTCGTTTTCACCGCAGATAACAAGGCTCTCCACATGAAGGTCTCCGCGGCCGCAGCAGAGCTTTGCGGGTACCAGCAGCACCCTTCTGAAGAAACGGGTGATGTCTTTATAGGCGATATAATACGTTTTAAGTTTGGATTTGAAGAAAAGATAGTTTTCCCCTATACGTATGATGCCTATAACATGGCCGTTCTTGTATTCACCGTCAAGGATGCTTTTATCTGTACTGTCCGTTGTCAGCGGATGGAACCTCATGATCTGTTACTCCCGGCTCAGTTTATTACAGCAGAGTGTTAAAAATTACCTTACCATTTTACACCTATATTAAAAAAGTACAAGGGTTTATTTTAATGAATGACATGATGCAGAATACTGACTTTTCCTGCAGTACAAATTTCTGAATAATCTGTGAAAACACCTGAACGGGAATACCTGTACCGGTCCCGCAAGAGTTTAAAGAGAGGGTATCATGTGACATGCTGCGGGATCGGTCCCGCAAAGAAAAAACTTACGGCGTCAAGTGACATGCCCGGGAGCCGGTCCAGTAAAAAGTTTAAAGAGAGGGTGTCATGTGACATGCTGCGGAACCGGTCCAGCAACAGAAAAAAACATACGGCGTCAAGTGACATGCCCGGGAGCCGGTCCTGCAAAAGTTTAAAGAGAGGGTGCCATGTGACATGCTGCGAAGCAGTCGAACAGACACCCTCTCTTTAAACTTGCCAGCGCACCTGACAGGAATCGAACCTGCGCACACAGCTCCGGAGGCTATCGCTCTATCCACTGAGCTACAGGTGCACGCATCCTATGTTACATTACGGCGGGCAAAAATGCAAATGCCATTCGTTGATTTTAAGGGGCATTTTTGTTAAAATTTACTGGACATACAGTACGGAAGGAACACTCATGAAAGACGTAAAGATCAATTATAAAAACCTGATCAGGCTCATAATAATACTGGTCGTTATAATAGTGCTCATCATCTTTCTCGTAAAGGGCTGCAGAGGCCGCTCCAAAAGCAATACCGGCGGCGAAAGCGGCGCATATACATCAACGGAGGAAGAGATCCAGTCGCTTATCGAACGTTACTACAACGCGCGGCTTACGCTGAACGAGAACGCCCTGGCGGAGATCTACAGGACCGACAGCGTAATGGAGATCGACATCTATCGGAAGATGAACGAGTACATCAGCTCCGTGGACGGTCTTAAATGTTATATAAGGGACGGAGTATCGAGGGACGAGTACGTGGTATTCGTTTACAGCGATCTTACGCTAGAGAAGTACGACATCACCATACCGAATGTGACGCCTGTTTATGTGAAGACGGATGATGACGGCTCGCTTTATATCTATCCCGGCGATTACAGCCCTTCGCTTATGAAGTATATCTACCCGATCAACGTGGATGAAAGGATCGAGGATATCGCCACGGGAGACGAGGAGATAAAGGCTTTGCTGGAGGAGACGACGGCGGGTATCAAGAAAGCGGCTGCGGACAATGCGGGATTCAGGGAGCTCTACAAGAAGCTGACGAATGCAAACGACGAGGATATCATGCAGAGCATAGAGGACGAGAGCAGGGGCTCAGAAGAGACAGAGCCCGCAGGGAACTGACAGCAGGTGCAGGTATTGGACAAAGAAGGTATCAGGATCAATAAATATATAGCGGATTCGGGACTCTGCTCCAGAAGACAGGCCGACAGGCTGGTGGAGCAGGGTGATGTCACCATCAATTCCGTCAAGGCATCTCCCGGGGACAGGGTGATGCCGGGGGATACGGTCCTTGTCGACGGAAAGCCGCTGAAAAAGCGGGATGACACGGTCTGGATCGCCCTCAACAAGCCGGAAGGGATAGAATGCAGCGCGGACAGCTCTGTAAGGAATGTTATCGATTATGTTTCGTATCCCTCCCGGATCTTTTATGTGGGAAGGCTTGATAAGGATTCCCGGGGTCTCCTGCTTCTGACAAACGACGGTGATACGGCGGACCGCATCGCCAGGGCCAGATACGGCCACGAAAAGGAATACCTTGTAACGCTGGACAGGCCCTACGGCCCTGGCTTCGTTAATAGGATGGAGCACGGCGTCGTCATTCTGGACGGCATTAAGACAAGGCACTGCAGGGTAAGCCCGGTGGATGAGAAGACGTTTTCCATCATCATCACCCAGGGACTCAACCGTCAGATAAGACGCATGTGCGAAGCGCTGGGATACAGGGTGAAGCGGCTGGAGCGCACAAGGGTGATGAACATAACCCTGGACGGCATCGAATACGGCAAATGGAGAGAGCTTACGGCTGCGGAAGTGGAAGAGCTTACGAAAACGGCAGACAGAAAGGCGGGCGGTAAAAATGGATGATATGAAGAGGATGAAGGAGCTCGTCGAGGTCCTCAACAGGGCATCGGAGGTTTATTATCAGGGCGACAGCGAGATAATGAGCAATTTTGAATACGACAGCCTTTATGATGAGCTTAAGGAGCTGGAGAGCAGAACGAATACGGTGCTCTCCGACAGCCCCACCATCCGCGTCGGCTACGAGGTACTGTCCAGCCTTCCAAAGGTAAGGCACGATTCACCGATGCTGTCGCTGGACAAGACAAAGGATCCGGAGGCGCTGAGGGCGTGGCTGGGCGATAAGACAGGCGATCTTTCCTGGAAGATGGACGGGCTTACCATCGTGCTCACCTATGAGCACGGCGTGCTCGTGCAGGCGGCCACAAGAGGAAACGGCGAAGTGGGGGAGATCATCACCAACAACGCGATGGTATTCAGAAACGTGCCCCATAAGGTGAATTTCCCCGGCAGGCTCGTTATAAGAGGCGAGGCAGTTATCAGCTATGAGGACTTTGAAAAGATAAATGCGGCCATTCCGGACGGCGAAAGCAAATACAAGAATCCCAGGAACCTGTGCTCCGGCTCAGTAAGACAGCTGGACAACCGCATAACGAAAAGCAGAAGCGTATATTTTATAGCCTTCGCCCTGGTGGAGGCGGAAGGCTTCGACGACGGTAATTCCAGGATCGGCAGGCTCAGATTTCTGGATCAGCTGGGCTTTGATACAGTTGAAACGAAGCAGGTGGATAAAGATAACATCCTGGACACGATCAAGTGGTTCTTTGACAGCATCTCCGATAACCGTTTCCCTTCCGACGGGCTGGTGCTCTGCTTTGACGATATGGAATACTCCGGAAGCCTGGGGCAGACGTCAAAATTCCCCAGGGATTCCATCGCCTTCAAATGGAAGGATGAGACAGCGGAGACGCGCCTTCTGAACGTGGAATGGAATGCATCAAGGACAGGCCTCATAAATCCTGTCGCCATATTTGAACCGGTGGATCTGGAAGGCACGGAGGTGTCCAGGGCGTCGGTGCACAATGTGAGCATAATCGAAAATCTTAAGCTGGGCATCGGTGACATCATAAGGGTCTACAAAGCCAACATGATAATCCCGCAGATAGCGGAGGATGTAACTGCATCGGGGACGCTGCCCATACCGGATAAATGTCCGGTCTGCGGCGGAGAGGCCGTGATATCAGAGGAAAACGGTACGAAGACTCTTATATGCATCAATCCGGACTGTCCCGCAAAGATGATAAAGTCCTTCGAACATTTCGTGGAGAGGAACTGCATGAATATCGAGGGCCTGTCCATTCAGACGCTGGAGAAATTCGTGGACATGGGCATGGTCAGGGAATTTGCCGATATTTACGATCTTTCGGATCATAAGGACAGGATCGTTTCCATGGAGGGCTTCGGAGAGAAGTCCTATGCGAAGCTGACAGCGTCCATAGAGAAGTCCCGGGATGTAACGCCCTGGAACTTCATAAACAGCCTGGGAATACCCAACGTGGGGCTTTCAAATGCGAAGCTCCTCTGCGGACATTTCGACAACGATCCCGAAAAGATCGCCGCCGCGGGAGTGGAGGAGATGACGGACATAGAAGGCGTCGGTCCCGTTATCGGAGAGAGCGTCAGCAGGTATTTCGCTGATGAGAAGACCAGGGGCGTTTTCGAAAGGCTGCTGGAAAAGGTAAATATCATCAAACCGGAGAAGGGGCCGGAAAGCGCTGCGATATCCGGGAAGACCTTTGTTATAACCGGTTCTCTCAACACTTTTGTCAACAGGGACGAGCTGAAAGAGGTCATCGAAAGAAACGGCGGCAAGGTGACGGGAAGCGTTTCCAACAGGACGGATTATCTCATCAATAATGATGTAAATTCCAATTCCGGAAAGAATAAAAAGGCCAGAGAACTGGGCATTCCGGTCATCAGCGAGGAAGATTTCAGAAAAATGCTTTAAAATGCCCGGAAAGTCCCGAAAAACGAACAATTTTTTGAGAATTCCTGTTGAAATTTGGGAATTACTCTATATAATAGTAAATGCAAAATGTTAAAAAAAAGACAAAGGAGTTAGAGAGTATGTCAGTTAAAGTTGCAATCAATGGTTTTGGCAGGATCGGCCGTCTTGCATTCAGACAGATGTTCGGTGCACCCGGTTATGAAATCGTAGCTATCAACGATCTTACAGATCCCAAAATGCTTGCTCATCTTTTAAAATATGATTCATCACAGGGACGTTATGCACTTTGTGATAAAGTTTCAGCAGGTGAGGACAGCATCACAGTAGACGG
>JAFRYJ010000129.1 GCA_017437705.1 Lachnospiraceae bacterium | reverse complement strand
TATGCTGTGCTGCCGGAAAAGCTTACAGCAGGCTTTCGCCCGGGCCCATCAGGTTGATATCCACGGCGGTGGCGTCCTCCAGATGGAACATCATCATCTTGTGGCCGGTCTCTTCGTTGTAGATAGCCCTGAGGTCCGGCATGGCGTCGAGGGCCATTTCGGCGTATTTGGGATCAGTCTCAAAAACGGCCGTTCCGGTGTAGCGCAGCCAGTGGCCGTCGGCCTTCAGGGCCACGATCTCTGTTTTGGGGTTTGCCAGAAGCTGGCGGTATACATTTTTGAAATCGCCGACGCCGAACATCAGCCTTTCGTCGAATTCAAAATGTGCGCCCAGGGGGCGTACCTTCGGCTGGTCGCCGTCGCAGGTGGCAAGATAGAACACGCCTGCTTCAGTAAGAAGATCATTAATTTTGCTCATGTCAGCTTTCCTTTCGTTTCAATTATTCAGCAAATGCATAAAGACGGCTTAAAACTCGACCCTTCCCGCAGCACCGCAGGGAAGTATCAGGCCGTTCTCATCTATGGGAAGCCCCACCTCGTCCGCCGTCACTCTGCCGCCGTGCTTTGATGCCACGGCTGTCGACAGCATGTAGGAGAGCACCGCAGGCTGCAGGCCCGTTGTGTAGGAATTCACAAGGAAGAACAGCGGGTCTTCCGACAGAAGGTCCGAGCACAGAGATATGAGGCCGTAGATATCATCCTCCATGCGCCACAACTCGCCCTTGGGGCCTCTGCCGTAGGAGGGCGGGTCCATTATGATGCCGTCGTACATGTTGCCCCGCCTCAGCTCCCGCTCGACGAATTTTATGCAGTCGTCGGTGAGCCACCGGATGCGGTCGCCTGGTATGCCCGATGATACCGCATTCTCCTTTGCCCAGGCCACGACGCCCTTCGAAGCGTCGACGTGGGTAACGAAAGCTCCGGCCTTCGCTGCAGCAATAGTTGCGCCGCCGGTATAGGCAAAGAGATTAAGGACCCGGGGCTCCTTCCGCCCGGACTCCTTAATGATCCGGTAGAACCACTCCCAGTTCACCGACTGCTCGGGAAAGAGGCCGGTGTGCTTGAAGCTGAAGGGCTTCAGATTGAAGGTGAGACCCAGGCTCTCGTAGCCTATCGTCCATTTCTCGGGGAGATCGAAGAATTCCCATTCTCCGCCGCCCTTGTCGCTTCTGTGATAATGGGCGTTTACTCCCTTTGAGAGAGGGGTCTTGCCGGCAGCGGGCCAGATGACCTGGGGGTCGGGCCGGAGCAGCCGGTACCTTCCCCATTTCTCCAGCTTTTCGCCGTTTCCCGTTTTAAGGACCCTGTAATCCGTCCATTTGTCTGCTGTCCACATAGGTGCTCCTTTATGCTAAAGAACAGGGGTGCGCTTAAGCCGCGCACCCCGATGATAAAGACTTAAGTTACCTGCCTGTAAACTCCGCAACTGTCTTTGCGATGCCCTCGGCATCAAGCCCGTACTGATGAAGGATCTCATCATAGGGACCGGATGTTGCATACCAGTGAGGCACGCCGATCTTTTTGAGGATAGCGGGGCATTCTTCGCAGAGAAGCTCTGCAACGGATCCGCCCAGGCCGCCGGTAACATAATGCTCCTCCACGGTTACGACCCTGCCGGTCTTTTCAACGGACTCGAGGATGAGCTCCTTGTCCAGAGGATAGATCGTGGGAAGGCCGATAACATCGGCGGAGATATCCTTTTCCTTGAGAAGGGGAAGGGCCTTCATGACCTGGCCGGTCTCGGTGCCGGTGGCGATGATCGTTACATCCTTGCCGTCAGCGATCTTGCGTCCCTTTCCTATCTCGAAGGGCTCTTCTTCGAAGAGGTTCTCGATGGCCGCGTTCCCTATCCTCATGTATACGGGGCCCTTGTGCTCCATCATCGCCTTTGTGGCGGAGCGGATCTCGTTGGGATCCTGAGGGCAGAGGATGGTAACGCCGGGGATCATCCTGATGATGGCGAAATCGTCAAGCGAATGATGGGTGGCGCCCAGGTCCGAATAAGTGATGCCGCCGTTCCTGCCGACGATCTTCACGTTCTGCTGCATGTAGCCGCAGTCGTTCCTGAACATCTCAAAGTTTCTTGCGGTAACGAAGGGGGCGATGGCGCAGAATACGGGGATCTTGCCTGCGCAGGCCAGACCTGCCGCGATACCCGTTACGCACTGCTCCATGATGCCGCATTCAAAATAGCGGTCGGGACAGGCTGCCATGAAATCGCCGAATCCCGAGCTCTTGCCGCTGTCTGCGGAAAGTAGGACTACATCTTCGTGCTCGATGCCATAGTCGGATATGGTCTTGCCGAATACTTTTCTGGGATCTTCTTTATTGCCGATCATTATTCTGCCTCCTTCCTTAATTCTTCTATAAGTGCGGTCATTTCTGCCTCGGCCTGGTCAAGCTGTTCTTCCTTTGCATTCCAGAAATGGAAGGAAACGTTGTCCTCGCCGAAGGAAAGACCCTTTGCCTTGATGGTGTGTGCAACGATGCAGGAAGGCTTTCCCTCCTCGAAAGGAAGGCTGTCCAGTGCATCCACGATCTCTTCCATGTTGTTGCCGTCTATGTCTCTTACGGCCCAGCCGAAGGCTTTGAAATGCTCGGAGATGGGAGTGAAGTCCATTACCTCCTGAACACGGCCGCTTATCTGCAGACCGTTGAAATCCACGATGGCCGTGAGATTGTCTGCCTTGTGATGGGCAGCTGCCGCAGCGGCTTCCCAGTTGGAGCCTTCAGCCAGCTCGCCGTCGCCCATTACGGTGTAAACCTTTGCGCCCGTGCCGGAAAGCTTTGCGCCGAGAGCCATGCCCAGTGATATGGCAAGTCCGTGACCGAGAGCGCCGGTATTTGCCTCAACGCCGGGGAGCTTGTGCATGTCCGGATGGCCGGGGATGTGGCTTCCCAGGGATCCGTAGGTGTCGAGGACAGTCTTTGAGAAGAAGCCCTTTTCAGCAAGGGCGGCATACTGGCAGAGGCATTTGTGGCCCGCCGAGAGTATGAACCTGTCCCTGTCCTTCATCTGGGGATCCGAAGGATCCACCTTCATTTTATAGAAGTACAGCGCCGTTACTATATCCATGGCGGAAAGCGCTCCGCCCACGTGGCCGTGATGCCCGGCTCTTATCATACGAAGAACGTTGAGCCTGCACTTTGCGGCCTCAAGTTTGAGTCTGGCAATTTCTTTTTCTGTCATTATTATTCACCCTTCTCTTCGTAATCCGTGATCCTCTGTACCTTTGCGGCAGAGCGGGAGTTGGGGTCGAATGTAAGGCCGAGATATTCTTTAACGTAGCACTTTGCACGTTCGATACCTACTACCTGTGCGCCCATCGTAATGATGTTGGCGTTGTTGCTGAGCGCGGCGCGCTGTGCCTGATAAATGTCGTTTACACATGCTGCATATACGCCCTTTACCTTGTTTGCCGCGATGCATACGCCGATGCCGGTGCCGCAGAAGAGGAGCCCCCTGTCATATTCTCCTGCCGCAACTGCCTCGCCGACCTTGAATGCCACGTTGGCATATATGGGATCGTCGCTGCCGAAATCCGTTACCTCATGGCCGAGAGCCTCAACAACGGGGATGATAGCCATTTTGTAATCTGTTGCGTTGGGGTCGCAACCAACTGCTATTTTCATATACCAAATACCACCTTTCTTATGTAATTATCTTTCTCTAATAACTTGACACAATTATAATTTAAACTATAATACATGTAAATACAAGTTGTTTTTAAAGAACAAAAGCCAATCGCTTTGAAGGGGGCCGGAAAATGCTTGAGAGAACAAATTCGACTCCTCTGTATATTCAGGTAAGGGACATATTGTCTGCCAGGCTTGAATCGGGAGAATACAAAGTAAACGACAAGATACCGTCGGAGAGCCAGCTGTGCAGTGAATTCGGCATCAGCAGGGTCACGCTCCGTTCCGTGCTTACGGAGCTTGTAAGAGACGGAAAGCTGTACAGGGTACAGGGCAAGGGCACATACGTTGCGGAGCCCAAGATCGAAGCCAACACCGGGTCTTATGTGGGCGTAAGGGAGCAGCTGGAGTCCCAGGGATACGATGTTTCGACCATCGTGCTTTCTGTGGAAAAGACAGCATGTCCGCCGGCGATAGCCGCCACTATGGGGCTGAAGGACGGTGAAGAAGTCTATCACATAAAAAGACTGCGCAAGATAAAGGACGTTCCCCTCTCGATCCACGATTCGTACATTCCCGTGGCATACGCCGACGGGCTGGAGAAGAGCGATTTCTGCAACGAGCAGCTTTGCAGGATCCTCAGCGACGACTACGGGCTGAACAGGGCCAGCGTTACGGAGATGATAGAATCCGTATCCGCCAGGGATGATGAAGCCGAGCTGCTGAACATCAGAAAGGGCTATCCCCTCATCAGGCTGAGGGACGTAATAGCAGACAGGTCCGGAAAGGCCTTTGAATGGAGCTCCGTCGTATTCAGAGGAGACAAGATGCAGATAAAAATGCATTTTGAAATGTAAAAGCCCGCAATGCTTGATTTTTCTGTAATTTTGCCGTGAACATCTTTGCAGACATTTGTGCAAGGCGGTGTTCGCGGCGATTTTTTGTGTTGACATCATCAATGCAGGGTATATAGTTTAAAGTGAAGTTGTATGTACATGTAAGTATGTAGGATCAACGATCTAAATATAAGAAGGAGGAAAAAAGTACATGAAAGACTTTTCCAAAATGACAAAAAAAGATTTTGGTAAGTTCTTCGATTATTCGGTATTGCCCAAGAATTCGACAAAGACCGATATCGAAAAGGGATGTAAGGAAGCTATCGAGTATAACTGCGCAGCATTCTATCCCTCAACGAACTACTGGCTTCCGCTTACAACGGAACTCCTTGCGGGGTCTGGAGTTTTAGCCGCTACCACCTTTGATTTTCCTTTCGGTACAGGTTCATGGAAACTCAAAGAGTTTGCCACCAAGGAAGCTATCGAGCTCGGAGCAGAGTCCATCGATATGGTTATGAATATCGGTGCTCTTCGTTCCGGACTTATCGATGATGTTAAGTGCGAGCTCAAGGCTGTTATCGATCCCATCAAGAGCGCAGGAAGGCCCATCCTTTCGAAGTGCATCATCGAGCTTGACTTCCTCACCGACGATGAGATCAAGCTGGCATCAGAGCTCGTTGCAGAAGCAGGCATCGGATATGTTAAGACCTCATCAGGTCAGTTCGGCGGCCCTACAATGGATCAGTTCCTCATCATGAAGAACGCCGTTGCAGGTTCAGGCTGCGGAACCAAGGTTGCCGGTGTTAAGTTCCCTCGTCCTCAGAATGCTTTCGCATTCATCATGGCAGGCGCTGACCTTATCGGTACACGAGCTGCCCCTGAGATCATCGATCACCTTGATATGATGAGAGAGATCGGCCTGTTCCCCAAATATGAGGAATAATTAAGCAGATTAATACTGGATTCAGGAACAGGGCGGAGTTTATATCCGCCCTGTTTTTGAGATACGAATTTATAGTTATCAAACAATAGCGAAGAATTGCCGCATCGGCGGCGGAAAGGCACAGGACATTAATATGGGTAAATATGTACTTGGTGTTGATGTAGGAACCACCGGTTCAAAAGCAATGGTAATGGATCTTAAGGGCAAGATCTACGGCCAGGGCTACAGGGAATATACCCTGGATTATCCCAACAAGAACTGGGTTGAGAAGGGAGCAAAGTTCCTTCTGGACGTAACGAACGAGGCTGTTAAGGATGCTATCGACAAATCCGGCGTTCCCAATACGGAGATCGAGGCTGTCAGCTTCTCAGTTCAGCGTTCCACATTCTGCCTCTATGATGAGGACATGAATGTAATAGACGACAAATTCTATATCTGGCTTGATTCCCGTGCTGAGGAGATCATGGAGGAGCTCAACTCCAAGATGGATCCCGAGACGAGAAATACGATCACCGGCCTTCCCGGAGCAAATATCTACGAGCTGGACAAGCTTTACTGGATAATGAAGAAAGAGCCCGAGACCTATGCAAAGATAAAATATATCGCCACGGTAATGGGATTTATCATGTATGAGTTCGGCGCGGATGAGTTCGTTGACGAGTATACGAACGGCGTTGTTACCGGCCTCTGCGATGTAAGATGCCACGACTGGTGCTGGGATCTCATCGATGCCTGCGGCTTCGACAGGAAGATCTTCCCGAAGCTCGTTATGTCCGGCGATATCGTAGGCGGCGTTAACGAGAAGACGGCAGCTGCCACAGGCCTTGCAGTCGGCACAAAGATCGTTGCGGGCTCCGGCGACCAGCAGCTTTCAGCCATGGGCGGCGGCGTTGTTACGGACGGTGATGTATGTCTTATCATCGGTACCTACGGCAACATCATCGTTGGTTCTTCAAATCCCGATTTCAAGGCTCTCGGCGGCATGATGGTTCCTCCCACTCCCAATCCCGAGGTATTCGAGGTAGAGGGCGCTCAGGTCTCAGGCGCTACCTGTTACAGATGGTGCCGTGACGTTATGTGCGAGGAGGACATCAAGGCAGCGGAAGAGGAAGGCGTTGATCCTTACGTTCTTATGGGCGACAAGTATATCAAGAATTCCGTTCCCGGTTCAAACGGCGTTATCTTCTATTCGGCTCTGTTCGGATCCGGATTCCCGACCTGGGATACATATGCAACGGGCATGTTCCTGGGGCTCCGTTCGACTACGACTAAGGCCGATATGGTACGTGCCGTTATGGAGGGCATCACCCTTGAGGCACGCCACGTTCTGCAGGGCATCGAGGGCGCAGGCGTAGAGATGAGCGAGATCCTTACGGTTGCCGGCGGCGTTGCAAAGAGCCCCGAGTGGCTGCAGATCATCGCCGACGTGATGAACAGGAAGATCAGGACGCTGAAGACAGCCGATACAGCCATCATCGGCGCAGGCATCATGGCTGCCATCGCACTGGGCGAGTACAAGGATACGAAGGACGGCGTTGCCAACATGGTTGAGTTCGGCGACATCATCGAGCCCATCCCCGAGAACGTTGAAGTTTACAGGAAATGCTTCGAGGCTTACAAGGCTGCATATTACGGACTCAAGAGCGAGGATGTATTCAAAAAGCTTGAAGAGATAAGATAAGATCCGCTCTCAAAATGTATTATTTTTAAAAAAACAGCTCTCCGCCAAAATATTTGTTGACAATATTGCGGCGGAGAGTTATCTTTTTATAGACATGTATATACAAGTATAAACGACATGGGGAGGAAAATATGCAGATTATATCAAAAATCAGAAATCTCGGCCTCACGCCCGCAGCAGGCGATGAGGAATTCGTAAACAGAGTCCTTGACCTTGAGCTTTCCGCAAAGGAGTTCAAGCGTCTTTCAGCAGATGCAGAGTATATCGGCGTTACGGACGAGTTCAAGAGAGTTATCGATACTTTCAAGACTCCCGCAGGCGAGATCCCCGCAGGCTTCGAGCCCGTTATCGAGCTCTATGCAGGCAAGTGCATCAAGGTGGACCTCAAGAGAAACATCGCATTCGACAGGAACGGCAAGAAGAGGCCTACGAACCTTCTGTTCTCGGCCGACAGCGCAAACCCCTACGAGGTTGCTCCCGTAGCTCCTTTCCTTGCAAACCTCACCTGCAACCCCGGTATCATCTACGACCTGTTCATCAATAATCCCAAGGCCAATATCGATCACAAGTTCAATACCAGAGACGAGGTAATGGGCGAGATCGGCAGGATCCTTGGCCCCGGCTGCGATATCTCCGTAGAGCTTAACGATCCCTTCGGCAAATCCGATACAGAGATCCTCGAAGAGGCAGAACATTTCAAGGAGATGCTCACCGATTACAGAGTAGTTATCAAGGTTCCTCATACCGGCCCTGTTAACAAGGATAATGTTAAGCAGCTGCTCTCCGGCGACAAGAAGCTCGATAAGAGATATGATGATGTAGCTACGCTCGATGCCTTCAGAGGCCACAACCTTGCTCTCATGCTCCATGAGCACGGCTTCAGGGTAAACTTCACGCTCATGTTCGAAGAGCCTCAGACACAGCTTGCTCTTCAGGCAAGGCCTTACTTCATCAATAGCTTCATCAGGCATAAATTCATGCAGACCGAGAAGATCGCAGAGAAGGTAGACCGCTACTATGAGACAGAGGACAGCAAGTATCTCGAAGAGCTGAGAGATTTCATGCTCGAGAAGGATTACTTCTGCGCAACCGACAAGGATATCGACATCATGAAGGTGCTCAATAAGGCAGAGGTCCTCCTCGATCAGAGACACTTCTACGATGAAGAGGGCAGCGACGGTCTCGACGGCGTACGTCACAACCTGAGAGTCCTCCGCGAGGCTAACCTTCCCGATACAAGGCTCATCATCTGCTCGATGGAAGGCGACCACAACTATTACGATATCGACAGACTGCTTGCATCGGATGAATTCAGAGATATGTCCGGCAGAGTCGTTCTTACGGCTGAGCCCAACTACCTTGCAAGATTCACAAGCGCAAACCAGGTAGTTTCATATCAGAGAAGATTCATGAACGCTGCAAACGGGCAGAAATAATTAAAGCACAGTATCTGCCGGATCTTCCGTGCAGTTGCTGTTAAGAAGGTATTATGTTCAAACTGGAAATGTAAGGGGTGTGAACGGCCGCCGTATCTTTTGGTACGGCGGCCGTTCTCTTTTAATGTGCATTTTTGGGTAAATGCTAAAGATTGCGGAAAACATGCACAAATGTCTGCATAAATGTGCAGAGAGGCATGGATTGTACTTTTTATGTTAATTATTTGACTTTTATGGAAACTTTTGCTGCTTTGCGGTACGATGTATATACATATATTAACGTATTAATACTATGAGTATTATACTTTATGCTTTAAGGAGGTATTTTTTTTATGAAAGCTATTGTTTTCCCCGGCAAGTATTATCAGGGACCCGGAGCTATCGGACTGGTAGCTGATTATGCAGAAAAACTGGGCGCAACAAAGCCCATGATCGTTTGGGGCAGAAAAGCAAAATATGCTACAGTTGATAAGGTAACGGCAGGCTTTGAAGCTAAGGGTATGCCCTTTGAGGAGCATCTGTTCATTACAGACTGTACCCATGCAACAAGCGAGGCCATAATCGCGGAAGTTAAGGAAAAAGGCTGTGACCTTGTTATCGGTATCGGCGGCGGCAAGGCTCTTGACATGGCTAAATCAGTAGCCATCGCCTGCGGCCTTAAGATGATAAGCGCGCCTACGATCGCATCAAACGATGCACCTACATCGGCATGTACCGTTTGGTATGATGACGACCATGTATGCGTAGGCTTCGATATGTGGCCTTACAATCCCGACATCGTTCTTGCCGATACGGAAGTTATGGCAGCAGCTCCCATTCATATGTTCAAGGCCGGCATCGGCGATGCTCTTGCAACGAACATCGAAGCAATGGCATCATGCAGGGCGGACAATCCGACATGTGCATGGGGCACACCTACAGAGACAGTTAAGGCAATGGCTCAGCTCTGCTTCGATCTTATCATGGACAATGCAGAGGATGCTATCATCTCTGCAGAGGCAGGCGTTACCACAGCTGCTTTTGAGAAGGTAGTTGAGGCCAACGTTCTTCTTTCAGGCGTAGGCTGGGAGAGCGGCGGACTTTGTACCGCCCACGTTCTCGGCAACGGACTTCCCGAATTCCCCGAGACCCACGAATATATGCACGGCGACAAGGTATCCTTCGGTATCGTTACCGAGCTTATGCTGGATCCCAACATCACGACCGATGAGAAATATGATATCGTAAGCTTCCTTGTAAGAGTAGGCCTTCCCGTTTGCTTCGAAGACCTCAACATGCAGGATGTTTCAAAAGAGCGTATCATGGCATGGTGCGATGTTCATACTCAGGGCTCCTTCACGGCAAACCACGCATTCGTAGTTACCAAGGAAGATCTCTACAATGCAATGATCGCAGCTGATGCATACGGAAGAAGGATGAAGGAAGAGCTTGCATAATTAAAAGCAGGGCAAAGGTTTCTGTTAAAAAGTGCAGTTTAATAAAAGTGGATGAGAGAGCGATCTCTCATCCACTTTTTTATTTTGCTTCGAGGATCTGAACCTCCAGGATGTTTCAAAAGAGCGTCTCATGGCATGGTGCGAGAAATACACCAGCGGCGGATCATTCACGGACAACCGGGCATTCGTTGTGACCGGACAGGATCTTTTCAATGCAATGGTAGCAGCAGATGCTTACGGAAAGAGAATGAAGGAAGAGATCGCAAGATAATATGCGGACATCAGTATAAAGAACTGAGGAACTTAAACAGGGCCGGCAGAGATATCTGCCGGCCTTGAAGTTTTTTGAAGCGTTGTGTATAATATGCCACACATCACTGAAGAGACGGAGGTATTTGAAATGAACGATATCATCAAGGCCATAAAGGAAAGAAGGAGCTGCAGGGCCTATAAGCCCGATGCCGTTCCCGCGGAGCTTGTAAACGCGGTCTGCGAAGCCGGAACATATGCGGCAACGGGTATGGGAAAGCAGTCTCCCGTTATCATCGCGGTCACGAATAAGGGAGTAAGGGATGCCCTGTCAAAAATGAATGCTCAGGTGCTCGGAGCACCGGAGGGCACCGATCCCTTCTACGGAGCACCGATGGTAATCGCCGTGCTCGCCAACAGTGCCGCTTTTACAGGCATCAACGACGGCAGCCTCGTTCTGGGAAACATGATGCTCGCCGCATCATCCCTGGGACTGGGTTCATGCTGGATCCACAGGGCAAGGGAGATCTTCTCGACCGACGAGGGCAAAAAGATACTTGCCGACCTGGGCATTGAAGGTGACTACACCGGCGTGGGCTTTATGATCCTGGGATATCCCGAAGAAAACGGCATCAGGCCGGCAGCAGCCAGGAAGCCGGATTATGTTTATCATATCTACTGATAACGAAACCGCAGAACAAGAACGCAGTTGACAAAACCCTTTCCCGGTATTAAAGTTTTTACGTACTGTTAAAGGAGTAAGATATGAAAAGATCATTTTCCGCAGCTGCATACTATTATTACCGTAATCTTTAAAGAACAGGGATCACGGTGATTTGTGTTGCGGAGAATCAAAGGGTAAGACCATTCAGGCCCGTGCGATACAGATCGCGCGGGCTTCATTTTGCGGGAGACCGGAGGTTTTGAAATGATAGTTGTATTAAAACAGGGCACCACAGAGGAGCAGATAAACAGCCTTTCACAGTGGCTTCGGGAGCAGGGCGTAAGACCCGATATCTCCAAAGGCGAGTCGGTAACGGTAATGGGCCTTGTCGGTGATGTAAGCGCCATCGACATGGACCTTCTGGGAGCCCTTGATATAGTCGAATCCGTAAAAAGGGTATCGGAGCCCTACAAGGCGGCCAACAGGAAATTCCATCCCGACGATACTGTGGTGAAGCTTGACAACGGCACCCTGATCGGCGGCGGCAATTTCGTGTTCATGGCGGGGCCGTGCTCCGTGGAATCGGAAGAGCAGATCGTATTCGTTGCCCGCCGCGTTAAGGAAAGCGGAGCACAGATACTCCGAGGCGGAGCATTCAAGCCCCGCACGTCGCCCTATGCCTTCCAGGGTCTGGGAGCAGAAGGCATCAGGATGCTGCTCATCGCCAAGAAGGAGACGGGACTGCCCATCGTTACGGAGCTCATGGACCTGCATGATATAGAGTATTTTGAGGATATAGACATCATACAGGTGGGCGCCAGGAACATGCAGAATTTCGAGATGCTGAAGGAGCTGGGCCACATCGACAAGCCCATCCTTCTTAAGAGGGGCTTTTCCAATACGATCCAGGAATGGCTGATGAGCGCCGAGTACATCATGTCCGGCGGCAACAGGAACGTGATCCTCTGCGAGAGGGGCATCAGGACCTTCGAGACGGCGACAAGGAATACGCTGGACATCACCTCCGTCCCGGTGATCCACAAGGTGAGCCATCTGCCCATTATCGTTGATGTAAGCCATTCGACGGGCCATTCGGACCTGGTGGAGTCGGCGGCCCTGGCATCCACGGCGGCAGGCGCCGACGGCCTTATGATCGAGGTCCACAACGATCCGGCCCACGCAAAATGCGACGGCCAGCAGTCCATAACGCCGGACCAGTTTGACCGCATCTCCGGAAAGGTGATGAAGGTAAAGAGCGTAATAGAGTAAGCGATTCTGTAAAATACAAGGAGCGTATCATGATGACAGTTGGAATTGCGGGAGCAGGCCTTATAGGAGGATCCATGGCCAGGGCTTACAAGGCGGCGGGCCACAGGGTGCTTATTTTCGACAGTGACAGGACAACGCTGGATTACGCGGTGCTTTCGGGCGTTGCAGACGGCGAGCTTAAAAAAGAGGATATCGGGGAGTGCGATCTTATCATCATCGCCCTCTACCCCACGGACTCCCGCGAATATCTGAGGGAGATCGCTCCCTTTATAAGAAAAGATACCCTGGTTACGGACTGCGGAGGCACCAAAAGCGCCATCTGCAAGACCGGCTTCGAGCTTGCCGGTGAATACGGCTTCACCTTCGCCGGCGGCCATCCCATGGCCGGGACCCACATGAGCGGTTTCAAATACAGCAGTGCCGGCATGTTCGTGGGAGCTCCCATGGTGGTAGTCATAAAGGACAGGAACGATATCGTACAGATGCAGCACATCAAGGAGATGCTCTCCCCTCCCGGCTTCGGAAGGTTCGTGTTTGCCGATGCGGCGGAGCATGACAGGGTGGTGGCCTTTACGTCGCAGCTGGCCCATGTGGCATCATCGGCGTATATAAAGAGCCCTACGGCGGACCACATACAGGGCATCTCGGCCGGCAGCTACAAGGACATGACGAGGGTAGCCTACCTGAACGAGACCATGTGGGCCGACCTGTTCCTCGACAACAGGGATAACCTGCTGTACGAGATCGATAATTATATCAACGCGCTTACCGAATACAGGGACGCCCTCCGGGACAGTGATGCCGACAGGCTCCGGGAGCTTTTAAGAGAGGGCAGGGAGAGAAAAGAGCGGATCGACGGTGTAAGACGGTAGGGTGCGTTCCGAATATCTTCCTTATAAAAAATATATAGTCATTTTTAACAAAAATCAGTTAAATTCCGTCTGCCGTCCACAAGATGTTGTGGTGCGGCGGACGGAGCCACAAATACTTGAAAATACTGAAAAAACCCGAAAATTGTTTCTCAAAAAATACCTTGCATAGGGCGATCATATACGATATAATCTGCCTGTTGTGACAAGATAGCTGCGAAGCGTGAGGTTGCTGTAAGGACATTACAGGTTTTCCGTGGAGCGAATGTCAAGTTATAAAACTGACGACAAGTCACTGTACCCAGGTAAACCATCTGACAATAGAGCAGAGATGACGTGTGGTTGCTCTTTTTTCTTCGGGAAACATGGACACACACGGGAGAGTGTACAGTCACCGCTTGTTAGCACAGAAGTTTAAAATGCGAAAGGGAGGCGACTATTTTTATGTCAAGTCAAGTTATGAGAATTACGCTTAAAGCGTATGATCACAGATTACTGGATCAGAATGTCCAGAAGATCGTTGAGACAGTTAAGAAGACCGGCGCAGAGGTTTCAGGTCCGGTGCCCCTTCCCACAAAGAAGGAGATCGTTACTATTTTAAGAGCTGTTCATAAGTACAAAGATTCCAGAGAGCAGTTCGAGCGCAGAACGCACAAGAGACTTATCGATGTGATCTCACCTACACAGAAGACTGTAGATGCACTCACAAGGATCGAAGTTTCACCCGGCGTTGACATCCACATTTCCGCAAAGGAAAGGTGACACAAAATCAGAATATCCTAATGTAATCGGCTACATTATCTATATAGATACCGATTGTCTAGGATGAACACATCACGTGTTCCGCTGTAGATCACAGGAGGTAAAAAGTAAATGAAGAAAGCGATTTTAGCTACAAAGATCGGTATGACACAGATCTTTAGCGAAGACGGAGTCCTTACTCCGGTCACCGTTCTTCAGGCAGGTCCCTGCGTGGTAACACAGGTGAAGACAGCCGAGAAAGACGGTTACGATGCAGTACAGGTTGGTTACGAAGACATCAGGGAAAAGCTTGTCACAAAGCCCGTTAAAGGCCATTTCGACAAGGCAGGCGTTCCCGTAAAGCGTTTCCTTAAAGAGTTCAAGCTCGAGAACGCAGCAGAATACACACCCGGTCAGGAGATCAAGGTTGACGTATTCGAAGCAGGCGACAAGATCGACGTAACATCAAGGTCAAAAGGTAAGGGATACCAGGGCGCCATCAAGAGGCACGGCCAGTCAAGAGGCCCCATGGCTCACGGTTCCAAATATCACAGACATGCAGGTTCCAACGGAACATCAGCATCACCCAGCCGCGTATTCAAGGGCAAGAAGATGCCCGGCCACATGGGTGCAAGAAAGGTAACGATCCAGAATCTTACCGTTGTCAGAGTTGATGCCGAGAACGACCTCATCATGATAAAGGGTGCGGTACCCGGGGCAAGGAAGTCCATGGTAGTCGTACGAAATGCTGTAAAGGCAAAGTAATATACTATAGATAAGGAGGACACACAGATGGCAAAAGTATCTGTTTACAATATTGAAGGCAATGTGGTCGGCGATATGGATCTTGCAGATCAGATCTTCGCCGCTCCCGTTAATGAGCATCTGGTCCACGCTTGTGTAGTTAATTATCTTGCTGCGCAGCGTCAGGGAACACAGAAGGCAAAGACCCGTTCGGAAGTTTCAGGCGGAGGAAAGAAGCCCTACAGACAGAAGGGTACAGGCCATGCAAGACAGGGTTCAACAAGAGCTCCTCAGTGGACAGGCGGCGGCGTTGTTTTCGCACCCGTTCCCAGGGATTATCACTTCAAGGTAAACAAGAAGGAAAGAAGAGCAGCTTTAAGGGCAGTCCTTACACAGAAGCTCAACGAAGAGAAGCTCGTAGTTGTTGACGAGTTCAAGATGGACGAGATCAAGACAAAGACATTTGCCGGCATCATGGAAAAGCTCAATGCAAAGAACGCGCTCCTCGTGCTCAACGAGAAGGACGAGACCGTTGTAAGGTCCGCAAGGAATTATCCCACGGTCAAGACAGCCGGCACAAACACCATCAACGTTTACGATATCCTGAAGTACGACAAGTTCGTAGTAACGAAGGATGCCGTTAACACTATCCAGGAGGTGTACGCGTAATGGCAGATCTTAAGTATTATGACGTTATATTAAGGCCCATAGTAACAGAGAAGAGCATGAACGAGATGGCTGAAAAGAAGTATTCCTTCTATGTTAATCCCGATGCCACAAAGAGCCAGATCAAGGAAGCCGTTGAAAAGATGTTCGACGGCGCCGAGGTCGAGTATGTAAATACTATGAACCTTCAGGGCAAGAAGAGAAGAAGAGGCATGACGATTGGCAAGACGGCTGCAAAGAAGAAAGCCATCGTTAAGCTTACGGAGAAGAGCAAGGATATCGAGATCTTCCAGGGATTATAATCAGCACCTGAGAGAGTTCCGATGAGGGCTCAGGACAACATGTCCGCATCAGGAATGCAGACGGTGTCCCATCCGCAGCGGCCCCGCATCATAAATGTTAAGCGGCGGACCGCAGACTATATGCAAAACAAGCATGATAATAAATTAAGTACTTGAAAGGAGTAAATACCGTGGGTATTAAGACATATAACCCCTATACACCTTCCAGAAGACAGATGTCAAACCTCGACTTCGCCGAGATCACAAAGTCAAAGCCTGAGAAGTCACTGGTTTACTCATTAAAGAAGACGGCAGGTCGTAACAATCAGGGAAAGATCACAGTAAGACATCATGGCGGCGGAGCAAAGAAGAAATACAGAATGGTGGACTTCAGGAGAAGGAAGGACGGCATCCCCGCAACAGTTAAGGCGATCGAGTACGATCCCAACAGAACAGCAAACATAGCTCTTATCTGCTATGCAGACGGAGAGAAGTCATACATCCTCGCACCTCAGGGGCTTAAGGTCGGAATGACTGTCCAGAACGGCGAGGGAGCAGAAGTAAGGGTAGGCAACTGCCTCGTGCTTCAGGACATCCCCGTAGGTACACTTATTCACAACGTAGAGCTTTATCCCGGAAAGGGCGGACAGCTCGTCCGTTCAGCCGGAACATCGGCTCAGCTGATGGCCAAGGAAGGCAAGTACGCCACCCTGAGGCTTCCCTCCGGAGAGATGAGAATGGTTCCCATCAACGGAAGAGCTTCCATCGGCCAGCTCGGCAACGTAGAACACGAT
>JAFRYJ010000005.1 GCA_017437705.1 Lachnospiraceae bacterium | reverse complement strand
GTATATTCTCTGATACATATCGTCCCATATGTATTTACCCTGCCCCCGTATGTATACGAAGTGCTCCCCGGATTGAAGAAAATAACGCCGTTCTCGTATTCTTCCTCGGCTCTGTGGGTATGGCCGTAAAGCACAATGTCCGCTTTATGAGACATGGCCGCTGCCTTCAGATGCTCGTTTGTATACTTCACTCCGTACCGGTGTCCGTGGCAGACGAAAATGCGCTTTCCCGCCGCCTCCAGAAGCAGCTCCTGCGGGTACGGATACCAGTCCATATTGCCCGCAACGGCAGCTACTTCAAAGTCTGCATCAGCAAAAAATGCAAACAGATCCTCTTCGCTGTCGCCGCAGTGGATCAGCAGGTCGAAGGGCATCTCCCGCTCTGCGATCTCCAGGAGCGTGCCGGTATGGCCGTGATCGTCCGACACAACGACTATCCTGTATTCATCATCACTCAATTCAGATACTCCTCCGCTTTTGCAAGCGCGGCAGCGATGACCGCATCCATGTCGTAATACCTGTATTCGCCCAGGCGCCCTCCGAAGATGACGCCCTCCTCCTTATCGGCCATGGCCCTGTATTTCCCGTAAAGCTCTGCGTTTTTTGCATCATTAACGGGATAATAGGGCTCGTCGCCGGGCTTCCACTCCGAGGAATACTCCCTGGAGATAACGGTGCCGGGAAGGTCGTTCCCGTCCTCATCTTTTCCGAATTCGAACCATTTATGCTCGATGATCCTTGTAAAGGGTGTTTCCGCATCGGTGTAATTGACGGCCGCATTGCCCTGGAAGTTATCGATGGGAAGGGCTTCCGTTTCGAAGCGGACACTCCTGTATTCAAGAGGTCCCAGTGAATATCCGAAATAGGCGTCCACCGGGCCGGTATAGACCACTGTATCAGCCAGTGCCCGAAGCCCCTCGCGGTCTTCGAAATAGTCCGTGCCAGTCCTTATGTCCGCGCCTTCCAGCATGTTTTCCACCATTTTAGTGTAACCGCCCTCGGGAATCCCCTGGTAAAGGGCGTTGAAATAATTGTTGTCGAAGGTGAACCGCACTGGGAGCCTCCTGATGATAAACGCAGGCAGCGTATCGCAGGGTCTGCCCCACTGCTTCTCCGTATAGCCCTTGACAAGCTTCTCGTAGATGTCCCTGCCCACCAGGCTGATGGCCTGCTCCTCCAGGTTCTTCGGCTCCGTGATGCCGGCTTCCTTCCTCTGCTCCTCGATCTTAGCCTTCGCCTCCTCCGGAGTAACGACACCCCACATTTTGTTGAAGGTGTACATGTTGAAGGGAAGGGAATAGAGCTCTCCCTTGTAATTGGCCACCGGGGAGTTCGTGAACCTGTTGAATGATGCGAACCGGTTCACATACCTCCACACCTCACCGTTGTTTGTGTGGAAAATATGCGCCCCGTACCTGTGCACGTTGATGCCGTTTATCTTCTCCGTGTACACATTGCCGGCAATGTGGTCCCTTTTGTCTATAACGAGAACACTTTTGCCGGCGTCCATCGCCTGCCTCGCAAAAACAGCCCCGTATAGTCCCGCTCCGACGATAAGAAGATCGTATTTTTTCATGATCCGCTCCTTTTATGAAAGATGGTCTTCAGATGCAAATTAAGAAAATGCCCGCAGGACCGGGCATTTTCAGTAAAAAGTTTATTCGATATCAAAAGCCCTGCAATATGCATATACGGCGTTTCTGACGCAGTCGTCACAGGAGCACAGCACCTTTCCCGTGCCTACTCCTTTAAGGTCGCTGCATGTAACGGCACCGCAGCGCTCCTTAAAGTCCTTAAGGATGGCCCTGCTGTAATTCCGCGTCCCGTTTCCCCCGGTCTTAAGCCCGGCGATCATACCGGCTCCCACCAGCGCTCCGCAGGTGGCTTCCAGCGTCGCCATGCCCCCGCCGAAGCCGGAGGTGAGCTGAAGCAGCGTTTCCGCAGACAGGTCCGTTTCGCCTGAAAGGGCTGCAGCCACGGACTGGGCACAGTTCTTGTGTTCGTTATTCTTTATGTAGACCGCCTTTTCGGCCAGCTCCTTCGCATTCATTTGCATCCTCCCGGTCCTGCATCACAAGGCATCATTCCCGGATAAGCTCCTTCGGGATAAGGTCGTAGTCGAACATGACCTCTGAGTGATTATCTCTTATAAGCTCCCTCTTAAGAAGCTCGCCGGTCTCCCTGTCGTAGGTCTCCCGGTAGATCTTCGATACCCTGTAATACTTGCCGTCCTCTTCCTTCCGGAAGTGATGGTCCTCCTCCGCCAGCTTGTAGGTCCAGGGGAAGGGCTTCATGCTGCGGAGCTCCGCGTATGATGTCTCGCCCTTTGTCCAGGCCCTCAGCTGCACCGGCTGGTCCGTATCGTTCCTGAAACGGAAATCGATGTAGTTGTAGCCCACTGAGGTGCCGGTGGAATAAGGCACCCTCGGTCCCTCGTCCGGCGCCAGGGCGTCCGAATGGGTATGGATCTCCGTAATGGTCATGGGGCTGTGCAGTATCAGCAGATGCACCGTATTGCCCAGGTTGCAGAGGCCGCCGCCCAGGCCGGGCTCCATAACGTCGCCGTAAATGACACGGCCGTTCTTGTAGCCTTTCTTTGCGGTGGTCTTGCCCACGGTCCTCCAGAAGGAGAAGGTCTCGCCGGGCATTATGACCATGCCGTTGAAGGTGGCGCTGGCCAGCTTGATGTTGACCGCCTTGTTCTGCTGCTGCACCGGGTCGATGCCGGGGCCGGATTTGATCATATGGGAGGAATGGGACGATACCACGTTGGGAAGGCGCTTCTTGATCTTCCTGGTAGCGAACTTCTCCTTGCTCCTCATGTCCTGAAGATGCCTTTTTACGACCTCCTTCTGCTCCGACATGGCGTAGGCCCTGGGGCCGATATCGCAGAAAAGGATCTCCTTCTTCAAAAGCTTTTTAGTGATGTCGGCAGCGCTCTTTATTTTGTCTGCCGGGCTCTTTTTATTACTCACAGATACATCCCCTCCGGTGTCCGTTCCTGATGCTTCTTCGGATCCTTCTCCGAAGATCCTGTTCTGATAAGCCTTCCGGTGTGCATAGGTCCACATGATGCCC
>JAFRYJ010000128.1 GCA_017437705.1 Lachnospiraceae bacterium | reverse complement strand
GGGATGGAGAATTCCAGCCTGGTGGCTCCCGCACCGGCCTTCGACAGATTTTTCAGCTCGCCTTTTCTGAGGGACAGCTTTTCTATCACCGTGCCGGTGAATTCGTCGGGTACGTCTACGTAAGCAGTCTCAATGGGCTCCAGCCGTTTGCCCCTGTCGTCGTATTTATATATGACCTGCGCCTTGGACACAGCAAATTCGTAGCCCTCGCGCCTCATGTTCTCTATAAGTACCGAAAGATGGAGCTCGCCGCGGCCCGACACTTTGAAGCAGTCGGTAGAATCCGTGTCCTCCACACGCAGGGAAACGTCCGTGTTCAGCTCCCTGTAGAGGCGGTCCCTTATATGGCGTGATGTCACATATCTGCCTTCCTTACCTGCAAGAGGGGAGTCGTTGACCATGAAATTCATGGAGATCGTAGGCTCCGAGATCTTCTGGAAGGGTATGGGCATGGGCGCGTTCAGATCGCAGATCGTGTCGCCTATATGAAGGTCGGCGATGCCGGACACCGCCACGATCTGGCCCGCGGATGCACTTTCCGTCTCCAGCTTCGTAAGGCCTTCATAGGTATAGAGCTTTGTTATCTTAACGGTCCTTGAGGCATCAGGCTCGTGATGGTTTACGACTATATTCTCCGCATTTTCCCTGATGGTCCCGTTCTCGATCCTGCCGATGCCTATCCTGCCCACGTACTCATTGTAGTCGATGGTGCTTATGAGCAGCTGCAGCGGAGCATGGGGGTCTCCTCCCGGAGCAGGTATATGCTCAATTATCGTATCGAAGAGAGGCTTCAGGTCCGTGCCGTCCTCGTAAGGATCGTAGGTGGCGAGCCCGGTCTTTGCGGAGGTGTAAACGATGGGCGAATCTATTTGCTCATCAGATGCTCCGAGATCCATAAGGAGCTCCAGCACCTCGTCCACCACCTCTTCGCACCTGGCGTCGGTACGGTCGATCTTGTTGATGCATAGTATGATCGAAAGGTCCAGATCCAGGGCCTTCTTCAGAACGAACTTCGTCTGGGGCATGGGTCCCTCGAAGGCATCCACCACCAGAACAACGCCGTTGACCATCTTGAGGACGCGCTCCACCTCGCCGCCGAAATCGGCGTGGCCCGGGGTATCCACAATGTTGATCTTATATTCGCCGTAGCGTATGGCCGTGTTTTTGGAAAGTATGGTGATGCCGCGCTCGCGCTCTATATCGTTGGAATCCATCACCCGCTCCTGGACCACCTGGTTCTGGCGGAAGACGCCGCTCTGCTTAAGGAGCCCGTCCACCAGCGTGGTCTTGCCGTGATCCACATGGGCGATGATGGCAACATTTCTTATTTTATCCTGTGAAACAGTCATTTATCTTCTCCGATCCTTATTCCCGAAAACTTCTAAAGCGTATCACAAAGACCTTGTCATATCAAGAATTTATAGCAGTACAAGGCCTGTCTCCGTGATTAAGTGCAGGGTCCCGGCAGGTGCTGAAGAATTGCAGGGCGCGAAAATTGTCGAAGGGCCGGAAAGCCCGTAACCGTGCGGGATCCCGTGTTCCGGAGCATCCTTTCAAAGAGGCTGAAGCGCGAACTTTCGCGAAGGACGATAAATGAAATCAGGGAGCCGTGATGCTACCGTTGAATCAAAACACGGATAAAAGGAGGGATCACATGGAAAAGGAACAGATTACGACGAATACCGCGGCCATCACGGGGGTGCTGACGGAACCGGTCACCTTCAGCCACGAGTACATGGGCGGTTATTTCTACAAAAGCGTCATAGAGGCGGACAGGAGGTCGGAAGAGCACGACCTGATACCGGTCATCTTCCCCGGCAAGGCCCTGAGGGGCAGGAACGTGACGAAGGGAAGCGCTGTCACCATAAGGGGCCAGTTCCGGTCCAGGAACACGCCGGGGCCGGACCGGATGAAGCTGATGCTTTATTTCTACGCCACTGATGTGGAGGAAGAGCCGCCGGTTGATGATGATGTGGTCTGTGAATCGCCGGCATCATACTGCGGCAGCGAGCACAACAGCGTCTTTCTGGACGGCTACCTCTGCAGGGAGCCCGGATATCGGATAACGCCCAGGGGCAGGGACATCACGGACATGATACTGGCGGTCAACAGGAAGACGAACAGGACTGATTACATACCCTGCATCGCCTGGGGAAAGAACGCCCTTCTGGCAAAGGAGATGAGGGTGGGCGACAGGATAGCCCTGAACGGCAGGATACAGAGCAGGGTCTACAGAAAGACTGACCCCGAAGGGAGCGAACGGGAGATGACGGCTTACGAGGTATCGGTGATGAGCATGCGCAGGGAAGAGCCGGCGCAGGCCGGAGCCTGAAAGGAGGACTAAGGTGATAGGAAAACAGAAAGCTTTTATCCTCAAGGTCATTCTGATCGCTGCAGCTGTCCTTTTCTGGATACTGGCGGCGGCCGTTCCCGCATATGCCGCCGGGATACCGGTATATTTCGACGAGAGCGAGGAGGACATCCCCAGGGGCGGCCTTTACATTGTAAAAGAGGGCAAAGTGACCTTTGAATTCACGGTGGACGAGGGCAACGGCCTCAAGGTCTACAGGAACAGGGTACTGGCAGACTTATCGGTCATTCAGCCCGGAGAGGAAAGGGAATACACGGAACCCTATACGGTGAAGGCCCTTAATTTTGCCAGGGACCTGAAGGGCGGATATCTCGACATGATCATTCGCTGCCGCAAGCTTAAGATCGTCTGCGGCACCGTCAAAAAGGAGGTGACACCGTCATCAAGTGCAGATGAGGAGAACGACGGAAGGCTGACACTTCTTGCCATGTCCAAAGGCAGCGCTGTGGCCCAGGCTTTCTCCGTGTTTTCGGCGCCGGAGAGGTACGGCTACGGGGCGGAGCAGATCCTGGAGATATCCTTCAGATACCACGATACGGGAGAGCTTTATACGGAGGGGATCAACTACTGCTTCACGGACCTGGACCAGGGCGATTACATCGACATGAAGCGTCAGTTCTTCACATCAAAGAGAGGCTATATGGAGACGATCTCCCTGGACGAGGGCTTCTCGGCGGTCCATGTGATGATGCCGGAGGATCAGTGGCTCCTCCGAATCCTGGGCGACGCCGTTTTCATACCTACGGCCACGGACAGCAACACGCTCCGATCCGGTTTTATCGCCGAGGGCAGCGGTGCCGTGACCATTACGTGGACGGGCTCCGAATGCGGTACGGAGATGGTGGACCTGTTTGAGAACAGGGGCGGCATAAGGATAACAAAGGTATCGGAACGCCCGGAGCTGACGGAGGGGAACGACTGTTACAGCCTTAAGGGCGCGGTCTTCGGCATATATGAAGATCCGGACTGCACAGCGGAGATAATGACTCTGGAAACGGATGAAAACGGCATCGCCTATTCCGGTTTTGAGTTTTCCCCGGGGACATACTATGTCAAGGAGGTCGCTGCTCCGGAGGGCTTTGTGCTTTCAGGCGCCGTATTTATGGCAGAGGTGGAGAACGGCACCATGGCGGACATCACGGCGGCGGATGAGCCTTTTTATGCGAAGGCCGGAAGGCTCTTCAGGAAGACGGACCGCATTACAGGCACCGTACCCCAGGGCGACGCTCAGCTTTCCGGGGCAGAGTACTGCGTAAGGGTATACGGCACGGAGGATATGACCGGCGACGCGCTGGCGGAGGCTGTTTTCAGAACAGACGGCGACGGGTGTCTTGACCTCTCCGGCGAGCCTGCTGAAGTTGCCTGGCCCTGGAAGGACGGAGACGGAAACAACATACTGCCCCTCGGGTACATTTCAGTGACAGAGAAAACGGCTCCGGCGGGCTATGCCGAAGGTGATGAACAGTACGTATACACTGTGACCGAAAAAGACGGAGAGGTGCTGGTGGAGCATGTTTCCGGGAATAAGGCCGGAGACGGAGGAGAGATCCTCTATCTGGAGGATATCGGCATCTACGGCGGGATAAGCGTCATGAAGCTTGACGGCCATATAGGAAGCCCGGTGCCTGGTGCGGTATTTTCCGTAGTAAACGATTCGGAAAACCCGGTGTCCGTGGCCGGGAAGCTCTATGACAGGGGAGAGGAGATCCTCGTATTTATCACGGACGATTCGGGCACTGCCGCCTCCGATGCTGTGCTGCCCTACGGCACATACAGGATCACGGAGAAGGAGGCTCCCTCACCCTGGATAGCGGACGAAGATTTTTCCGGTACGGTGTACGTAAGGGAGGACGGCAGCATCATGCCGTCGGGGATATGCATCAACTATCAGGTGCCCTTCGAGCACGGAGACCTGGTGACGTCCTATAAGAGCAGCGATCCCGAACCGGGCTCCCGCGTTGAGACGGGCGATGTCATAAAGTATACGGTCACCACCGTCAATACCGGCGCGGGGACCGCGGAAAACATACGCGTGAGAGACCCCATCCCTCTGGGGACGGAATATGTTGAAGGCTCTGTTTCCGGAAACGGTGTATATGTGGCTGCGGCGGATACGGCGGAGGGCACAGCCTACGTGGAATGGACCTACGATAAGCTGGACAGCCTGGAAAGCGCGTCAACGGAATTCTCCGTTAAGGTATCGGAAGATCCGCCGAAATACATCGAGAACATCGCGTATACGGCGGCGGATCCGGAACCCGTCATGCCGGGCGATCCCGAAGCTCCGGCGCCTTCAAAGGAAACTGATACGGTGTGGCACAGGACCGGTGATGAGACGGCGCCCTGCGTAGTGAAGGCAGTACTGTCCTCCGATCCCCTGCCGGGAACCACCGTGTCTCCCGGGGACGTGATAGTATATCATATCACCCTGCAGAACACCGGCGATGATGCCGTAAAAAACGTGGCCGTATTCGATGCGATACCCGAAGATACACAGTATGAAGCCGGCGCTGCGGACTGCGGCGGAGAGTACTGCGGCAGCGGTGTGGGCTGGCTTGTGGAAGAGCTGGGTCCGGGCGGATCGAAGGTCTTGAGCTTTGCGGTAAAGGT
>JAFRYJ010000127.1 GCA_017437705.1 Lachnospiraceae bacterium | reverse complement strand
CCCCGCCATCGTGGTGCCGGGGAAGAAATAGGGAACGGCCTGGTCCAGGCGCTGTCTGCCCGCTGTCCTGTAAGCGCTGCCCGGAGCGCTTACTATAACCATTTCAGGCACGATATCCGTTTTGGCCAGGAGCTGCCGGCCTGCTTCCCTGTCAAGGAACCGGAGCGTGTATCTGCCGTTTATGTCGGTCTCGAATTCAAGCTTTAATTCCCCGTATTCTTCGGCAGGGGCCGGTATCACGCCGCGGTCTGCCAGATCCTGTATCGCATCGTTATAAAGATCGTCCGCCCACTTAAGGATCTCCTCTTCTGACGGGTCGTCGTCCCTGTATCCGGGCTCCACCCGGGAGGACTCCGTTTCCCTTTCGGTCTCCTTTTCGGTCTCAGCCTCCGTTTCGGTCTCCGTATCGCTTTCCCTATTCCAGTGTTCATATGTCTGGGTCTCGGGAGGAGGCACATCTGGTTTTCCGTTGCCGCATGCAGTAAGGAGGAGCATCATCAGCGAGATCAGAACTGCTGTGTATCGGGTCAGTTTTTTCATGGTCATCCCCTCCGGAGGATCAGTCCTCTTTCTTTATAAGTGAATACTTCTCGGGCCTTACGATGTTCACGGCCTTCTGAAGATTCTTAATGGAAACGTTCTTGTGGGAGCCGCCGTTCTCGCCGTCCAGCGTCCACTTGACGGGCTCGTTGCACCTTACCTTAACGGACCTGGCCTTCCTGTAGAACATGTATTTCTCCTCCACGTTCCTAAGAAGGATGGCTCCGACTATGTTGTTGATGTCCACTATATTCCGGGGCTTCCTTATAAACAGCACCTCGAAAAGGCCGTCGTCCAGGTCCATGCTGGTTCCGCCGGGTATCTTAAGGCCGCCTACTCTGGCGGAATTGGTAATGGCGCCGAACATGAACTCGTCCACTGTCTTCTCGCCGTCGCAGTCCACCTCCATCTTCATGAACTTGATATCCTTGATGCTCTTGATGCCGCCCAGCACGTAAGCCAGATAGCCCAGGGTCTTCTTAAGGCTCTGCGACGTCTCGTAGGAAAGCTCCGAGAATACGCCCCAGGCCGCAACATATATGAAATTGTCGCGGTTGAATCTTCCCACATCACAGCCGAAGGGCACGCCCTTCACCACGTTTTCCGCGGCCTTTATGATGTTCCTCGGTATGCTGAGGCTCCTGGAGTAATCGTTGGTGGAGCCGGCGGGGATATAGCCTATGGGCACCCTGACCCCCGATGCGAGCACGCCGGTAACGATCTCGTTCAGCGTGCCGTCGCCGCCGGAGCATACGATCATGTCGAACTCACCGGCCCGTGCCTTCGCCGTTTCCAGACCGTCCAGCTTGTCCTGGGTGATATGGACGGTGACATCATAGCCGCCCTTCATGAAGATATCGATGACCTCGCAGAGCTTCGGCTTTATCGCTCCCTTGCCCGATACCTTGTTTACGATGAATAACATTTTTTTCATTACGTGTTTCAGCCTTTCTCTGCAAATGCCCTGATAAGTCCGAGGAAACGCTCCCTCGTATTGTCATATGAAAAATCTAAAAGTCTTCTGTCCTGGCCTTCGATTATCTGTGCCCGGAGCATTTCGTCCTTCATCACCCTGTCCATGATGCCGGATATTACCAGGGGATCCTTCTCCCCGAGCACGATGCCGCTCCCACCCATGGTCCCGGGAACTGCGGCTGCTCCGTATGTTATCACCGGCACTTTGAAGGCCATGGCCTCCAGCAGGGGCACGCAGAAGCCCTCGTGCTCGCTCAT
>JAFRYJ010000126.1 GCA_017437705.1 Lachnospiraceae bacterium | reverse complement strand
GAGATGGGGTCCATCGAGGATTACTTCGAGATCGAGAAGAACGTGAGAGAGGCCGATGCCCTGGCTGACGCCGGCCCCACAACGGAAGAGAATCTGGCCATCATCGGCGATGTTTACGAGGCAGCAGCTGCCGAAGGCGGCGCCGCGGAAACTACTGCAGAAAATGTAATGAGCAGCATTCCCGACAGCACTGTTGTGCTTTCGGCCGACGAGAAAGAGAAGCTTGCCGGAGCGGAAGCAGGTGCAGCAGCCGGCGTTGAGACGGCCCAGGATGCGACGGTCATCCTTCCAGAGGAATTCGACGATCCCGTTATCGCTGCGGTGGCAGCGGCCGAGGCGGCTCCCGAGCCCGTTAAGACCATCGACATGGTGGAGCTTACAAAATCCGTAAGGAGGGAGCTTGTAGAAGAGATCAAGGCCAAGGAAGTAACGGTAGCGCTCCGTTCACCGGGCAAGCCGGTGGAGACCGAGATGACAGAGACCGACGCCAGGGATTTCGCCCGCGCGGTCCTTCAGAACGTCATCAAGTATACGAAGAGAGGCGAAAAGTCCTTCGTGGAGGTATACACCCAGAACATGTACAAGCTTTATATCGCAAAGATCACCATGGATCCCGCCGACAGGGAAATGGCCGACAGGGATATGGCCTTCGACCTTGAGCAGGCGAGCCATATAGTCGAGAAGTACAACGGCAGGTTCGTTTCCGAGGTGGCTGACGAGCAGTGCAGGATCGGCGTGCTGTTCAGATAAGATCACAGAAAAATAATACATTGAAAAAACATCTTTGTTTACGCATCAGGTCTCCGCTTTGCTGAGGAGGCGCGGAAAACAAAGAGTTTTTTCTGTTGCGGGACCGGAACGGAGACCCCGGAACAATTCCCCATGCATAGGAACACCGGAAAGTGTTTCATATAATATTCGGAAACCATTAATTTTAAAGGAGAGAAGCAATGAAAAAACTTATTAGCATCATTCTGGCAGGACTTATGGTCTTATCCCTGGCAGCATGTGCAGGTAAAAAAGATGCTGAAAGCGACGCGCCCGAAAGCGGAGCGCCCGAAAGCACGGAACCCGATACCAAAGAAGATGAAACAAAGGATACGGAGCCTTCAGGCGACGGCCAGAATCCCGTTATGAACTTCATCGGCGATTATGTGGCCGACAGAGCCACCATCACCATTCAGCCTCTGGGCAAGACAGATGCACAGATCCATATCACATGGTCAGACAGTGCATTTGCGCACAGCGAGTGGGATATGACCGGTACGTTTGACACCGACGACCTAACGATAGAGTATGAAGACTGCGTAAAGAAGACCATCGTTTTTAAGGAAAACGGCGAGATCGAGTCCGAGACCATCGACTATGAAGACGGCGTAGGCGAGATAGCTTTCCTTGAAGGCGGAAAGCTTGTCTGGGATGACGACGAAGAAGATATCGCGGAAGGCGTCGAATTTGAGTTCCTGTCACCTGCAGGCCGCGATGATGAGACAGAGGCCGACACACCGGAAGATCCCGTTGAGCTCGTTGCAGGCATCTATGAGTCAGACAGAGTTACTGCAGAGATCACAACTACGGAAAAGCCCGGCAAGGCAAAGATCCTTATCCACTGGGCCAGCAGCGCTTACGAAGTAACCACCTGGGAGATGACAGGCGTTCTTGACGAGAGCCGCGGCGTTATCGATTACGGCGGGTGTACAAAGACAAACATCACTTTCGGCGAGGACGGAAGCGAGAAATCATCTGAAGTTGTTTATGAAGACGGAAACGGCAAGCTCACATTCTTCGACAGGACCATGACCTGGGAAGACGAGAAGGAGGATGCCGGCAAGGATCTTTCGTTTGTACTTGTTGCAGAGGATCCCGTTCTGCTTGTAGAAGGCGCATATTCGGCAGGAAGAGCAAGCGCTTACGTTACTCCTTCGGGAGAGCCCGGCAGGGCAAATATACTTATCCACTGGGCTAGCAGCGCCTATGAAGTAACTACCTGGGAGATGACCGGTGTTCTTGACAAGGGCAAGGGCGTTATCGAATACGATGAATGTATAAAGACGAACATCACTTTCGGTGAAGACGGCACGGAGACAGCTTCGGAAGAGGTTTATTCCGACGGTACAGGCAGGCTCACATTCTTTGACAGGACCATGACCTGGGAAGACGATAAGGAAGATGCCGGCAAGGATCTCAGTTTCGAACTGACCGGTGAGGAGATCGAGCCTGACGACAGCGAAGGCAGCGTCGGCGGACAGAATCCCGTTATGAATTTTATAGGCAACTACGTGGCTGACAGAGCAGTTATGTATGTTCAGTGCTGGGGAGATGACAGCGCAAGGATCACGATCAGCTGGTCAAGCAGCGCATCTGAAAACACCGAGTGGTGCATGATCGGCCCCCTTGATACCGACACTCTTACCGTTACATACGATGAATGTGTAAAGAAGAACGTTACATACGGCGATGACGGCACAATTAAGGACGAAGAATTCGTTTACACAGACGGCACTGGCACAATTAAATTCAATGAAGACGGCACGGCTGTCTGGGTTGAAGATCAGGCAGATCCTCAGAGAGAGGTCACATTTGAATACATTACCTTCTAAGAAGTGTTTAATGCAGACGGCATTCGGGCTTAACGGTCCGGGTGCCGTTTTTATCTCATAGGAAATTCCTCCGGAATTCCTATGAGATAAAACCCCCCGGGGGATGCGCAGCTCGCGGCAATGAAGAGCATTGCATGCTTCCGCTCGCGCGCGCAGGTCCGCCTGTGCCTTTAAATATTATATTTGCTGACAAGCACTCCGCACATTCGGACCTGAAAGGATCCCGAAAACAAAACATACAACGGCGCGACATATAATGAGCATGATGAGACCGCAGCGCCGGCCCGAAGAGCTTTGATGATAAAAGCCGGCGGGGAAGGAGAGAAAATGAAGAGGATCGTAAGCATCATGCTTGTCTTTGTTATGATGTTTTCACTGACAGCCTGCGTCGGCAGTGAAGACGGGGAAACCGAAGTTCCCGAAAACGGACAGGAAGAAGTGACCCAGCTCGAGAGCATCCAGCAGGATCATTCAGAGGATATAAAACTAAAAGAAGAGACGGAAAGGATCGCCGAAAGCTGGGATGATGAACCCGCCGATCCTGATAATCCCGTAAATGACGTCGCGGGAGAGTACGTCGCCGAAAGGGTAAAGATCCGGGTGGAAGCAGCGGGAAAAGATAAGGCAAAGATAAAGGTATTTCTCGCCGGTGAGGAATACGAGACCTTTGTGTTGAACATGTCCGGCAGATTTGATCCCGGGACACGAACTGTTGAATACGATAATGCCGTAAAGAACAGATACAAATTCACATCAGACGGAACGCTGATCGCAGACGAAATACTGTATGAAGACGGAAAAGGCTGTTTCTCTTTTTTGGACGGCGGCAGGCTTGCATGGGCAGATGATAAAGAAAATGCCGGCGGGGATCTTGT
>JAFRYJ010000125.1 GCA_017437705.1 Lachnospiraceae bacterium | reverse complement strand
CTTTTCCACAGGAATCCTTCAACAATTCATTGAAAATAATACTTTCCCAAAGAAAAATCCGGGATTGAATCCGGATTTTTGACATTAATTGAGGCGATGTCGCATCTTTAAATGCGACACCGCCTTAAATATTCTTTATTTAAGATCCTTTATCATTATGAATTCATCCACATCGGGGAACACGAATCCGGGCACCTCGCCGCGCTTTACAAATCCCTCGGACTGGTAAAGCCTTCTTGCCCTTACGTTGGGTTTTGATACCATCATCGTACATTTCTTGAAGCCCATTTCACGGCAGAGTCCTTCGTAGATGCGGAGCATGCTCCTCCCCACGCCCTGACCGCGGTACTGCTTCTTCACGCCGAAAAGCGCCAGGTAGGGGAATGCTCCCACAAAGCCGTACCATTCGATCCACATATAACCGATTACTTCGCTTGAAGATGAAAGCGCCAGATATACCTCTCCCCGTTCTACGCCTTCCTTTACCCAGTTCTGAAGGCTGTTCTCCCTGGAATAGGTATTGTAAAGCAGGCTGTCCTTAAAGACCTCCTGGCACTCCTCCAGTCTGTCCGTTGTGGCTTTTTCAAGTGTGAAGCTCATTGTCATGCCCATATTGCTTTGCTCCCGTATCGTTCCCTGTGCTCTGCGGCATCAACCGTATAAGCACGGATCATCTGAATTCGTATTCAATACATATGTCGTTCCCATTCGCCGAAACATCCGCAAACGCTCCCGTTATGATCGGCATCTGAGGAGGAAGATGGCCTATGTCAAGATCCATTATAACAGGCACATGGAATTCCTCAAGCATGGATACCGCCGCGCTGTGACGGTCCACGCCCATGATGTCCATATCGTAAACGTAGGGTCTCCCTATAAGAAACGCCTTTGCACAGTCGAACCATCCGCTGTTCTTCAGGCTCCAGAGCGTACGCCGTACAGCCATGGGGTTTAAGTCGCAGGATTCCAGGAACCAGATGATGCCATCGTCCCCGTATTTCCTGTTGAAGTCCCTTACTTTGTCGAACCGGGTACCAGCCAGGTTCGCGAGACAGTCGAGGCAGCCTCCCAGGAGCCTTCCCGAAAAGCTTACGCCGCCTTTCAGCTCCTTCGGATAATATACGTATTCCGTATCCTCCGTTACATTCCATGGTGCAAGAGGAGAATCCTCGGATTTAAGGCTTTCCCTCTCCCACTTTGTATAACCGTGGACTGAGATCCTCTTTCCCGTTAAGAGCTCCAGCGCATCATTAAGGGACTCGTGGTATTCCTCCATTCCGTATGACGGGAAATTGGGGCCGTATACGGCCGCCGTATCCGCCATGGTCGCGGAAAGGAATGTGAAATTCGTATTGTCGGAATAGCCCATAAACCATTTCGGCTCCGCATTTCCCACGGCCTCCAGATCCAGCATGGGGACTATCTCGCACATCAGTTCTCCGCCGCCGCAGGAAATAAGCACGTCCGTTTCCAGCGACAGATACATCCGGTTCAGCTCCTCCGCGCATTTCTCCGGCGTATTACTGATGCCGGTGCCTTTGTCGCAGAAGCAGTTGTCCCCGGGAAGGACATTGTATCCCAGGGTGGTCAGCTTTCTTACGGCGCTTTCAAACTGGCTCTTATACGGTTCTATGGTACATCCGAATGACGGTGCCGGCACGCCTATTGTGCCCCCCGCCTTTAAGGGTCCCGGGTATCTCAAAGTATCGTCTCCATTCCCGTCTTCAGAGGCTTAAGACCCATTTTTTCATAGAATCTTTTAGCTCCCTGATTAAGCTCCCATACGTTGAGCGTCAGATTGTAGCAGCCTATGCTCTTTGCATATTCTTTTGTATATTCGTAAAGCGCACGGCCGATATTCATTCCCCTGCAGGTCTCATCGACACAGAGGTCGTCTATGTAAAGGGACTTTATCGGGGTCAGCTGGTGCTGTGTGCTGTGATCCTCGATCATGCAGAAGCAGTATCCAAGCAGATTTCCGTCATCATCCACGGCCGCAAATACAGGCTTCGTATCGTCTCTGAATATCTCGTAAAGCTCGTCATCCGTGTACTTCCTGGCGCCGTCCACAAACAGGTCGGGACGCCCCTTGGCATGTACGGAGCACACCTGCTTTAAAAGCCGGTTGACCCCTTCCAGATCCCTGTCTTCCGCTCTTCTTATGATCATAGCTGCCTCCTTAAACGTATTTCCTTATAATCTCCATCAACTTGTCTTTTATAACGCCGCGTTCGAATCTTTCCAGCTCCTTTTCCTGGTCCTTCCTGATGCCGTCGCGAAGCCTTACGTCCCGCAGCACTCTGTTCATCACCGCCGCGGTGATCTCGGGCGACTTATCCTTCAGAAGGATTCCGCCTTTACCGAGAGTCTCGGGCACCGCGCCCTCCGAGTAGGCTACCACCGGTATCGAATACCGCATGGCCTCAACGACGGGTATGCAGAAGCCCTCGTGCTCCGAAAGGCACAGGTAAAGGTGTCCCACCCTGAAATATGCCGCCTTTTCTTCCTCCGTTACGAATCCGGTGAAGACCACTCTGTCCTCTATACCCAGATCTTCCACAAGGGTCATAAGCTCCCGGTAATATTTCGAATTGACGCTGTCGTAGTTGCCCACCAGCAGGAGCCGGGAATCGGGATCGTAGAACGTCCTGTAATAGAAGAACGACCTTATTACGTCCTCTATTTTTTTATTCGGCGCGATCCTGCCCACGGAGATGATGTTCCTCATGCCGTCATCGTACTTTTTAATTATCGACCTTTTCTCCCGCACTCCTTCATATGATGGTACGAGGATCGGAAGCACATCGATCCTGTCCTCCGGGTATCCGAAACCGACAAGCTGTTCCTTGTTGAAGGTGGAATCGCAGATGTATCCGTCATACTTTCCGGCCAGAGCCTTTACCTGGTTCAGACCGTATTCGCACGCCTTCGCCACCGCCGGGAAATATCCCTTCATGAATTCCGGAGGCGTGATGTTGTGATATACCATCACCTTTTTGATATCGTAGCTGAGCACCCTTTCATTCAGCTCGTTGCCGTATGAAAGGTGATATATCATCAGATCGGCTTTTTCTTCCGCAAGCTCCGCAGAATCCCGGAACAGGTCCGGATCGATATCTCCCACCGTCCTGTTCGCGTAGATGACAGTATCGATACCCTCCTCCTTGAGGATGCTGTCAAAGGAAAATATACAGTTCCCCACGCCGTCCCCCGAAGCCAGGGTGGGCGCTGCCTGAATTATCCGCATATCAGTTCTCTCTTTCGTATATCTTTTCTTCCAGCTCGCAGGCCCTCTGCTCCAGCATCTTTACCTGGTATTCAAGCCTGTTTATACGCTCCCTGTCGTAGGACATATCCATATGGATATAATCCGATATACTGTTCATCGTCCTAGTGTTGACGGCATTGTAGAAGGTCTGGTCTTCCACCACGGGATCCACATAGAAACCGGTGAGCTTCCGTATGAGCTTTTTGAAAAATCCCCTCTTTTCGGTCTCCGCATACTTGTCGGGCTTCAGCTCATATTTGAGATTAAGCGTTCTCAGATCACTGTCGAACTGCTTATCATCAAACAGGAACTTTTCTCCGTCCTCATCCGGGCTTATTTCCCGGAACTCTGCAAGACCGGCCTTCTCCACTTCTTCAACCGCTTCACTTATTATGTTTCGTTCATTGTCCAATGCCATTTTTACGTCTCCCGTGCCGTTTAAAAGCCTTCCCGCTCTGTCTATGCGTTCCGTGATGCTGCCTATCTTATCGGAAAGCCGTAAGAAGGTATCATCATACAGGCCGGAACCCTTCTGCAGATAGCTGCCCGCGTTGAATGCCAGGGCCGCCCTAAGGCCGTTGTCCTCCCGCGCATCTTCCACATATTCCGTAAAAGTGCCCCTTGTAAGCTTCCTTACGGTCCGTTTTACGAATCTGTTGAAAAAGTTGCCGGTAAGGGGACGGTCCAGAGGAAGATCCTTTCCGCCGGCTGCCTGAGTATAGTATTCTTCGAGTTCTTCCATGCGTTCCTTTACAGGCTCAGATATCTCGGCAACGGGATAGTATTCATGAGAAAAGGTATCTTTCTCATCTGTATTGAACATTATCAGAGACTTGCCCATTTTCATTTCAGTTCATCCTCCAGGGCCTTCATTTCCCTGTAAAGCCTGTCCATCTCCTCGAATCTTTCGAATTTTCGATTTTCCCTCTGTTCGTTTACAAAGGTCTGAGCCATTGTCTTTAAGGTCTCGTTCTGCTGCGCAGTATTCTCCGCCAACTTAAGTACAAGGCTCTGAAGCTCTTCTTTGCTCATACCGCCGATCGCCTCCATATCAAGAGAAAAGCCGTCAAGTTCCTTAACATTATCAAGGTTAAGCTCCTTGTCCTCGATAATGGCCTACTCCATGAGATTCCCCAGGGAGTCTGTCATATCATCGGTAGTCCAGTAAACCACTTCCGCATCAATATCCAGCTCCACGAATTTCTTTCCGGATTCCGCATGGATCGTCAGTATATACCTGCCGCGCTTCGGCGGTGCCAGGAACTGCATCTCCATCATGCCGTCAGAGAATGATGCGTTCCTTATCGTCCCGTATCTGGTGAACCGCTCCGCCTCCGGATCGTAAAATCTGTAATTCAGCTGAAGGTCGTCGTGCTGCCTGTCCTTATCGGTTATAAGATCTATGGGCATCCTGAGATTGTCGCCGGCCAGCATCCTGATGGTGCTCGACGCATAGATCACGAGGGCATTATTCCTTCCGTCTATGCACATGACCGGATATTCCCCGCGCTCTCTGGCATAGGTCCTGCAGAATTTATCGTAGACCTTTATGCCGGTGCGCCGCCTTTCGGTAGCCCTCTGCCTCTTGATGATCTTGAGGACGTTGTCCCTGGTGGTCTCGGGTCCGAAGGTATCGTCTATATTCCTGAACAGCTGGCTTCTGTATACATGCTCGTAATAGTTCTCAAAAATGAATCTTTCCGGATATTCGTACAGATTCCAGTCGAAGGCATTTCCGGGCCAGTTCAGCGTGTTGAACAGCTTGACGTCGATCATGCCGGGATAATTGTACAGCACGTAATTGAAATACAGCGCCCACTCACAGTAAGCGGCGTGCTCGATCCCGGGGAATCTCTCTCTGATCTCGTTGTAGATCCGCCTGTCGATGACCTGAGGCATATGGGATCCGAAAAGATATGTGGGATATCCGTTGTCCACGGCAAAATCGAAATACCTTGACTGCAGCAGGTCGAAGGACGTGGGATTTCCCTGAGTGCCCCACCATTCGCTTCCGTCGTAGTAGTAATACGCCTGGTAGCGGCCGTCTTTTATGTAGAAGTCCTCGCTTATCATCTGAAGGGGACGTCCGTCGTCATCACCCATGATGAAAACATCGTCCAGGACATCCTGCTGCATGATGCAGAAGCGCAGGAATGTGTTCCTCTCTCCGTGATCCTCCGGCAGCTCCTCGCCGTTTAAGACCATGTCGTCCGTCAGGTATTTTATCTCCAACCTTCCGCAGTAGCTGTCCTTCATCGGCTGCACCATGCGCTCCGGGCAGCAGAGCACCAGCTCCTTAATGAAAGGCATAAAGTGTTCTATGTACGGCAGCGTAGCAAGAAGATCCTCCTCTCTGGCGGATATCATTACCAGCTGTTTGATATGAGTGTCCCTGTCCACATGGCGCATATCCGGTTCAAGCGAAAGCAGGTGCTCTGTCATGGTGGCTGCCACCTCGTCCCAGGATACGGGAACGTAGGATGCCACCTTTTCCTTTATCGCCTTATACTTTTCGGGATCGTCCAGATAGCTCTCCACGATCCTGATGAATTCGTCGGGATCGTCGGGATCGAAGGACTCTCCATACTCTCCCAGCACCTCCCGGATCGCCGCTTCGTTGGACGATACCACCGGTGTCTTATGGCTTAAAGCCTCCACGATAGGCAGGCCGAATCCCTCCATGTAGCTGGGGAAAGCCATTAAATAAGCATGTGAATAGAGGTCGTTTAAGTCGGCATCATTGACTCCGCTCAGAAGGAACAGCTTCTTTCCCAGAAGGGGATGGTTGTTTATACGCTCGGCCAGCTCTTCCACATCCCAGCCCATCCTGCCGACAAGTACAAGATTCAGGCCTCTGTCGAAAAGCTTTTTGTCGAAGGCGTCAAGTATGACCTTGTGGTTCTTCCTGGGCTCTATGGTGCCGACCATGATCACGTATCTGCCCTTATGCTCCACATTTTTGATCTCGTCGCTGATGGGATAATCCCCGGTCTCCGAGCCGATAAAATCGTTGCCCAGCCAGGAATTCACTATCTTCTTCTCGGGCAGCCCGAATCTGCTGTTCAGCTCCTTGAGACGATTCACCGATTCCTTTACGGAAGTGATGATAAGGTCGTCATATTTCATATGTGCGGCAAAGTGATCCATCCAGAGCCTCATGGTCGTAACATTGACCGTTTCCGGATGCAGCAGCGGTATGATGTCATGACTGAACTGCGCGATCCTTATGCCCCTGGATTTAAGCTGGGGAAGCAGTGCGCTCCTTCTTTTTCTGGAATGGAATGTCGCGTCTATATCGAAGAATACCGAGCCCGGCGTCATGTCCTTTATGCGCAGGCGGAGCGCGGTGTTTATCTCGCTCTTTTTGCAGGTGCCTGCAACGAAATATTCGGTAAACTTCCTGTTGTTCAGGACCGTAAAGGGATCAGTGATGTGATTCCCCGACAGCAGCACCGTGTTCAGCCTGGGATCCTTGATCATCCTTATAACGACTTCCCTTACCACCCTCTGGATGCCGGTAAGGAAATCCACGTTCATCAGATTTGTAACATCAACATATATCTTCATAACCTATACCTCACCAGATCCCTCTGCTTTTCACATCGTCGGAATAAATATTGTTGCGCACCACGATACTGTTGCGTTTAAACTCCGCCGAATTTATGACCCTGTCCATGACCTCCTTGCGGAATTTGAACCGGGGCATGCCGTATTTTTTGCTCCAGTATGCCACCGCACTGTCGTCCGGCATCCTGTTGAACATACCCAGATACACAGCCTGAAGGAATGTCTCGTTGTCCATGAACTCACACAGATAAAGATCCATCTCTCCCGGCTTGTTGAGGGCGTAGAATTTGACGGCGTCCTTGTTTATCTGCAGCTTCCCGCCGTTCTTTTCCATGTTCTCCTCGGCGATCTTATATACCTCTTCGTAGATATCGTTAAGATCGTAGCAGTCTCTTCTTTTCATGATCTCCTCCCGCTTGATACATACGCCGCTTCACGGCAGCGGCTGCCTTTATCAGTCACCGTATGACCGGATCATCATTACTGTCCTATATCTTCGTCCCCGGCGTTCTCCGCCTGCTCCGGTCCGGCGGCATCATCCTTTTTCTGCGTGCCCGCCGAAGCCTTCTGATCCACGTATTCGGCCGTTCCGATATTGAAATTATGCTTTATACGCACGGTGCCGATATCGCCTGTAACCGAATACATTTCAAAAGTAGTGACGTCCCTGTAAAAATCTATGCTCTTGCTCATGTCGCCTTCTAAGGCCAGATAGATGATGTACTGTCCGGGTAGAAGCTGCAGATCGTAAAGGTCTATCACGGCCTGCCCCGACTTCGTGATGTTGAACTCCGGCACTCTTTCCAGCCTGGTGTTTGTGCCGTATATGTTAAGTCCGTCGACTCTGAAGATACCGAAGCCCATATCCACGTTCTCGCAGGGACTGTTTACCTGATAATCGACGATGATCTTCATATCGTCGCCCTGCCTGAATACGCTCTGTTCCACACCGTCCTTATTGGTGACGCGGATCTTCGTCATCTCTATTTCGCGGGTGCCCCAGCGGTTCTTGTAGCCCTCCCATTTTCTCTTGTCGTCGGGAACGGCCTTGGGCTCTTCCTTTTTCTTCGGGGGCTCCTTCCCCTTTGCCTGGGCCTTGGCCCTTGCCGCCTCTTCCTTTTTCTTTTTCTCCGCCTTCTCCCTTTCTATGCTCTCCTGTCTCTTCTGCCCCATATAGGCCAGATACTTGGGATGGACGATTCGCGGAGGTCCTGCCTCCCTTACCTTGCCGTCCTCCAGCCAGAGCGTCTTATTGCATATCTGCTCTATCTGCCCGAGGTTGTGGGAAACGATGACTATGGTGGTTCCCTGGGCCTTTATCTCCCTGAGCCTGTTGAAGCACTTCGCCTGGAAGTTTGCATCACCGACGGCCAGGATCTCGTCTATGAAGAGTATCTCAGCATTAACATTGATGGCAACGGAAAAGGCCAGCCTCAGATACATACCGGAAGAATAAGTCCTTACCGGATTGTCTATATATTTGCCCAGCTCCGAAAATGCGATGATGTCGTCCAGCCTCTCGTCTATGTCCTTCTTGGAAAGTCCGAATATAGAGGCGTTCGTATAAATGTTTTCGCGCCCGCTCATGTCGGGATGAAAACCGGCGCCCAGCTCCAGCATGCTGGAGACGCGGCCGTTCACGTGGACCTCTCCTCCGTCGGGATACATGATCCTCGTAAGGAGCTTCAGAGTCGTGCTCTTGCCGCAGCCGTTCTGGCCTATAAGTCCCCAGGCCTCGCCCTTTCTTATCTCGAAGTTGATGCCCTTAAGGACCTCGTGGATCTCGTAGCGGCTCCTCTTTCTGAACAGCAGCTTTTCCTTCAGCTGATTTCCTTTATCGAAGAATATCTTGAAATACTTCTGTAAATTATAGGCGGAAATGACCACGTCGCCGTACCTGTCGTCGTCGGTCCTTATGATCTCGCCGTCCTTTACGGATGTATCGATCTCTGTCTGTACATTTGTGTTTTCCACTTGCATATCTCCTTACAGTTCCTCTGCAAAGCCCTTCTGCAGATGTCTGAAAATAAGCTCGCCGATGACGATGGCTGCAATGCCGAAGGCCAGTGACCTTACGAGCACCGTGGTATGGGGTATCTGTTTATAGTAAAGGATGTCCCTGTACGCCTGTATGATGGGCGTCATGGGATTCAGATAAAACAGAGGCAGCAGTCTCTTAGGTACTACAGCGATGTTGTATACGACGGGAGTCAGATACATCCACGCCTGGCTCAGTATGCCCAGGATATGCTGCAGATCCCTGAAATAAACCGTCAGTCCCGAGGTGACCAGCGTCATGCCCATATTCAGTACGAGCTCCACTATCATTATCAGCGGCAGATACAGGCAGGCCACGGGATTTATCCCCCTGCCCGATATAATGAGCACGATGAATATGACTATGAAAGAGAAAAGCATGTTTATGAATGCGGCTATTGAGCTGGAAATTGGCAGCACTTCCCTGGGGAAGTATATCTTCTTTACCATGTCCTTCATGGTAAGGATGCACTGCGCGCCGCCCGTCATGGATGATGAAAAGAAGATCCAGGGCACCAGCGCCACAAACAGATGTATGTAATACTGCTCGATATTGGAGCGCAGTATTATCGAAAAGACCATGGTATATACGAGGAGCTGCAGCAGGGGATTTATGAAAGTCCAGAGGAAGCCCAGGAAGGAAGCCTTGTATCTTCCCCTGAGGTCCCTTCTTACGAGCCCCGCGATCATCTCTCTGTAATGCCAGATTTCCTTGATAGTGTTCATTAAAAACCTCTCGATGTTTTATGAAATGATGCTTTAATATGCACCGGCCCCTTCTCCGGCTGGCTGCATAACAATTTATTATACCATACCGGTCGTCCTTCATCAATTTTGCCGGCCCGCTGCAGAACTGAAAGGAAGGGATATGCGGCTGTCATTTCAGTATCTTGTTTATCCTTGAAAACAGTTCCCCGGGCACGTAAGCTTTTACGAAAATGCCGTCGTCCCTGTATTCCTCCGTAAGGAGCCGTCCCTGCTTCCTGATGTCCGCAATAAGGCCCGCGTCCCTGTATCCGAAGGTCCTTTCCATAAGGATCATCCGCCCGCTGAGGCCGTCCCTGATCTTTGCCAGCAGCAGATCCAGGTTTTCTCCTGTCGCCGCGGATATGGACACACTGTCGTCTGCTGAGAAATCCTTAAGTGTCCATCCCTCGGGCGCTTTGTCGCACTTGTTGAAGGCCGTTATAACGTATTTGTCCTTTACTCCAAGGCTGCCCAGTGTCTCTCTTACAACGCTCAGCTGCGAGGCCATGTCGGGATCCGAGGCGTCTGCCACCGTAAGGATGATGTCGGCGTACAGCACCTCCTCCAGCGTGCTTTTGAAAGCCTCCACCAGGTTGTGAGGCAGGTTCCTGATAAATCCTACGGTATCTGTGAACAGCACCTTCTGCCCGTCCTCCAGGATGTATTCCCTGGTCACGGGATCCAGCGTCGCGAAGAGCATGTCCTCCTGCAGAACACCGGCGTTTGTCAGTTTGTTCAGAAGCGTGGACTTGCCTGCGTTGGTATAGCCCACTATGGCGATGACCGGCACCTTGTTCCTCTGCCTCTGGGCCCGCAGTGTATCCCTGTGCCTTTCAATCTCCTGAAGCTCTCTTTTAAGCGCGGTGATGCGTTCACGCATCAGCCTTCGGTCCGTCTCCAGCTTTTTCTCGCCGGGACCCCTGGTGCCGATGCCGCCGCCCAGCCTTGACAGCGATGTGCCCAGGCCCTTCAGGCGGGTCATCCTGTAACGCATCTGGGCCAGTTCCACCTGCACCCTTCCTTCCGAGGTGGTCGCCCTCCTGGCGAAGATGTCCAGGATCACCAGGGTCCTGTCCATCACCTTTGTATCCAGCTCGTTGGAAAGGTTTGACAGCTGTGCCGTCGTCAGCTCCGAATCGCATACTATGCCCGTGGCGCCGGTCTCTTCGACAAGGGCCTTAAGCTCTTCTATCTTGCCCTTCCCGAGATATGTGGCGTTTGCCGGTGCGGGATGATTCCAGTACATCTCACCCACCACCTGCGCCCCGGTGTTCTCCGTAAGCTCCTTAAGCTCCTTCATGGAAATGAGGAAGCCTTCGTCATCGCCGGTATTGATGCCTGCAAGTATTACCTTCTCGCTGAGATCGCCCGTATCTATAAGTTCTGCCATTTATTACTGCAGCCTGCTTTCTATGAATGTCTTTTCGTGAAGCCCCTCTTCATCGTCGGGGTACTTCTCAAGGAGCCTGTTGACGGCTTTCCCGGCTTCGGACCAGTCCTTCCTGTATTCGTAATAGCATACCCTGGCAAAGAGGACATCACGCATAAGGATGTCGCCGTCAGGGGCGGCGGCCAGATATATGTCGAACTGCTCCATGGCCCTGTCCGTTTGTCCATCGGAATAAAGTATGATGCCGTAAAGCCCGTTGTCACCGTAATACGCGTAGCCGTACTCCATAAGCTTTTCCAGGTAGGTCTCCGCATTTGCCTTATCGTCCAGGGCGTAATAGGTGTATGCCTTGCCGCGGAAGGCCTTTTCAATGATGCCGGCGGAACTGCTGCGCCTCAGGGCATCATCGTAAACGGCCAACGCCTCCTTGTATCTTCCCATGGCGGTAAGGGTCTGTGCCTTGTTCAGAAGGATACCGGGATCATCGTCATCGTATGAAAGAGCCTGATCGAAATATGCAAGGGCAGTTTCATAATCTCCTTCTTCATATGCCAAAAGGCCCTTTGAATTCATCTCAGAGCCTCTGCTTTTTAATTTCCCTATGATCAGCACCGAGGCGGCGACAGCCGCAATAAGCACTATCACCGCCACAAGCGCAGTTATTCTTCTTTTTCCGCCTCCCGAAGACCTTTTCCGCCTTCCCGAAGCAGTATTTTTGCTTTTACTCAAAATCATCACCGGGGATCCAGCGCTTGAGCGCCAGATCGATAAGCTGCTGTACTTCCTGCTTGATATCAAGGCCCTTGTCCGTCCAGAGCATGGGATACATGCTTATGGATGTATGTCCGGGAAGGGTATTGATCTCGTTAAATACAACTTCGTTCGTGTCCTTCTCCATGAAGAAGTCCACTCTTGAAAGGCCGTAGCCGTCCAGAGCCTTGAAGATCGCAACGGCGTCCCTTCTTACCTCATCCTCTTTTCCGGCAGGGAATGTGGGCCTTACCACCGTCTTTGATTCCGCATTGTTGTACTTGGCATCGTATGTATAGAATGTATCGGCTGCAAGGATCTCGCCTACGCCGGAGGCCTTTACATCATCGTAATCTCCGATAACGGCACACTCGATCTCCCTGCCTACGATAGCTTCCTCAACAAGTATCTTCCTGTCAAACTTAAGAGCATACCTGAGGGCTTCGGCCAGCTGCTCCTCGTTCTCGGCCTTTGTCATTCCCACCGAAGAACCGGATCTTGAAGGCTTAACGAATACGGGGAAGCTCTCGATCTTATCCTTGACCTTCTTTATGCATCCGTCCATATCGGGGATATCGGAATCCTTGATGACCACGTATTTCGCCTGGCGAATTCCCAGCGTATCCACTACAAGCTTCGTGTAGACCTTGTCCATGGCCATGGCCGATGCAAGGCAGCCGCAGCCTACGTATTTTACCCTTGCCAGGTTGAAAAGGCCCTGGATGGTGCCGTCCTCACCGAACATACCGTGAAGGGTGGGGAATGCTACGTCGATATGGACCCTCTCCGCATGGTTGCCTTCGATGACTATGAGGCAGGGATCGTCAGCCTCGGGCGACATGATCGCCGTCTTCTTTGAGTTATACCAGGTCTTGTTGACGATACTGTCGATATCGTCTGCCAGGAGCCATCTGCCGTCCTTTGTGATGCCGACGAGGATAACGTCGTATTTGTCCCTGTCGATGGCCTTTGCGAAGGTCGTTCCCGAAATACAGGAGATCGCATGCTCAGTTGACTGTCCGCCGAAAAATACTGCTACCGTTTTTTTACTCATTTTTTCACCCTCACTTGTTAAGTTTTGCCATTATGGCTTTTTCCTGATTATAGATATGTTCGTTGATGAACTTTCTCGCGTTGTCCATATCCCTGTTCTTAAGGGATTCGTAGATATTCGTGTGCTCCTTTATAAGGCTCTTGTGATAGTCCCTGTTCTTGATGTACTCCAGCCTGTAGCGGTACATGGGCTGCATCTGGTCGGAGATGATGTTCAGGAGCCTCTTGTTCTTTGTCGCCTTATAAATTATGTCATGGAACCTTACGTCCGCATCCGCTATCTCGTTCGCATCATTATTGGATACGGCATCCTTGAATTCCTCCAGAGCGTT
>JAFRYJ010000124.1 GCA_017437705.1 Lachnospiraceae bacterium | reverse complement strand
TTTAAGTACAGAAATCAAAGCCCGCTCGCCGGACTCTACCGCGCGCAAGCTGAATCACGAAGTGCTCTTCCTTTCAGCGAGCTAAAGCATGCTCCCGCAGGAGTTATTTCACGTTGAGGCCATAGGCTTAAACGTGAAAGAACGGTCATGCGTCCGGCATGACCGTTTTTTCTTAAGCACAAGCCCAAAGTGCCGACCTTTCTATTTTGACGCCTAGCCGAAGCCAGGTGGGTGATCTCAAGTGCTTTTCTGAATTCCGTCTCCGGCATTTCATATTACACTTATATGATCTCCCTTAAAAAAGATGTAGGTTCAAAATGTGAAAGTATCGAACACCCCAGTACTATTGTATTGATTATAATACACTGATTTTTGCAATGCAATAGTATTTACATGTTTTATCAACTTTATACATCAATATAAAATTATTTTCCTTCCGTTTCGACAAGGCGGATGCCCAGTTCAGCCAGCTGCTTCTCATCCACAGCGCCGGGAGCCTCCGACATCAGGCAGGATGCATCCTTCACCTTCGGGAATGCGATAACGTCCCTGATGTTGTCGTCGCCCACCATGAGCATTACTAGCCTGTCCAGGCCGTAGGCCAGTCCTGCGTGGGGAGGAACGCCGTATTTGAATGCGGTGAGCAGGAATCCGAATCTTTCCCAGGCCTGTTCTTTTGTAAAACCGAGGGCTTCGAACATCCTCTCCTGGATGTCGTCCTGATGTATCCTCACGGATCCGCCGCCCAGCTCAACGCCGTTGAGCACGATATCATACGCCTTTGCACGCACTCTTGCGGGATCGGATTCAATATATTCGAGATCCTCGTCCATGGGCATGGTGAAGGGATGATGCATGGCCTTGAACCTCTCCTCTTCCTCAGACCACTCGAACTGAGGGAATTCCGTGATCCACACGAATCTGAATTCGGCGGGATCGTACAGCGAAAGCTCTTTGCTCAGTTCCAGACGGAGTGCTCCGAGAGCTGCACAGACGGTAAGCACCTTGTCTGCCACAAACAGCATAAGGTCGCCGGGCTCTGCTCCCATAGCCTTTGCCAGCGCGCCCATTTCTTCCTCCGAAAGGAATTTCGCAAAGGAAGACTTGACCGATCCGTCGTCCTTAAGGCATGCATATGCAAGTCCTTTGGCTCCGTAAGTCTTTGCCAGCTCCGTAAGGGCATCGATGTGCTTTCTGGGCATGTCTGCCTGGCCTTTGACCGTAAGTCCCCTTACTGCTCCGCCCGCTTCAACGGCGCCCTTGAAAACGCCGAAGCCGCAGTCTTTGGCAATATCGCTGACATCAGTTATCTCCAGGCCGAATCTCAGGTCCGGCTTATCGGAACCGTATCTGAGCATGGCCTCATCCCACGTCATGCGCTGTATGGGAAGGGGCACCTCCACATTCAGGATATCCTTGAAAAGCTTATGGATAAGCCTTTCGTTTACATCCAGCACATCATCGATGTCGACAAAGGAAAGCTCCATGTCCACCTGGGTGAATTCGGGCTGTCTGTCGGCCCTCAGGTCCTCGTCGCGGAAACACCTGGCGATCTGGAAATACCTGTCGTATCCGCCCACCATCAGAAGCTGCTTGAAAAGCTGGGGCGACTGGGGCAGCGCGTAAAAGCTGCCGTTGTGAATACGGCTGGGCACAAGATAATCCCTGGCTCCCTCGGGTGTGGACTTGGTGAGCATGGGTGTCTCTATCTCTATAAAACCCTCATCACAGAGGAAATTCCTGATGACGCGGCAGATGTCGCTCCTCATCATGATGTTGCGCTGGATATCGCTCCTCCTCAGATCCAGGAAACGGTATTTAAGGCGCACTTCCTCCTTGGTCTTGGAATCCTTTTCCACGGGGAAGGGGGGCGTTTCCGCTTCGGCCAGGATCCTCATATCCTTAGCCACCACCTCGATGGTGCCGGTCTTCAGATTCTCGTTGGCAGCGCCGCTTCTTTTTTCAACCGTGCCGGTGACGGCTATTACGAATTCGGCCCTCAGCTTCTCTGCCTTTCCGTAGACTTCCGTGCCCACGTTTGCCTCTTCGAAGATGATCTGGATGATGCCGCTTCTGTCCCTCAGATCCGTAAAGATGATGCCGCCCTTGTTTCTGGATTTCTGTACCCAGCCCATAAGGGTGACGGTCTCGCCGATATTTGATTCAGATACCTCGGTGCATCTGTATGTCCTTTTAAGTCCCTGCATTGATTCAGCCATATTTCCAAGCTCCTTTCAATTAACCGAACATGGGTATTTTACAGCAAACACCGACCTTTATCAAGGGCAATGGACGTGTACGAGCGGTATTCACGCAAACAAAAAGAGAAGCTCCCCTGTCTTCTCTTTTTCTTTATCCTGTGATCCTTCTTACGTCCGCATCATTCAAATTCGACTGTAAATATGTCCTTAAGAAGAGACATCCCCGCTGCCGTTCTGAAAACGTGTTCAGCCATGTCACGGGCCCTCTTCTGATGCTTCTCCTTCTCTCCCGCATTGGTCAGGAAGTCCGCCTCGAAAAGGATCTGGTGGTCGATGCCGTCATTTCCCGTATATGTATGATGATGCGCCACCAGGTACTTCACGCGCTCCAGCATCTCCGCCGGGATAGAATCGCCGTAAAAGGCCTCCGCGAGAGGCTCTCCCAGCATTTCCTGCTTTTCGTAGGGCGCCCTGCCGTCAAACTGCTCCCTTAAGCCCGGACATGCGATATCGTGAACGATGGCAGCGTACTGTACCGTTAAAAGGGTATCTTCCGAAACGCCCTCCAGCTCTCCGATAAGCTTTGAGTATGCCCATACCTTAAGAAAATGATTAATATCGTACTGGTTCCCGTCGCATCTTTCTATCATTTTCCTTATCGCTTCTGAAACTGTCATTTTTTCTCCTCCTGTAATATGATCCGTGATGCCGTCCTTATCTGACAGCTCTTAAAAGCTTTCCGTCACTCCGTTATCGTTATCTGCGTATAATCCGTAAAATCGTTCCAGCTGTTCATCCAGAAGCGGTCATAGCGGTTGCCGTTGAAATAGATCGGCGAAGGGAATCCGTTATACTCAGGATCTGCAAGGCTCTGTGTCTCCCTTGTGGACGGATGATAAAGAAGCATCTCTCCGGGCACATCCAGGCCCCAGAGCAGCATCGTCTCTCCGTCCGACATTGACTGCAGCGGTATGAACGGAGCTCCCTCATCAGAAATGTCCTCCGGCAGGCTGTTGTCCGCAAGATGCCCATTTAAAGGCAGGGCTTTAATCTTCTGATCTTTGCTTACGAGAAGATAAACCGCTCCTTCCTTCCTGTCCACCATATATACGGGCTGTGTCCTGGCAAATGCCGTTGATGCCATGATGATATAGTCGTTCCCCACCGGCATGATGATATCGGGCTCGCGTCCGAAAAGGATATTTCCGAGGGGATAAGCCGTGCTCTCCCCGTTTTCACCGCGTATCAGAAGAACGCAGGCTTCGCCGTTTTTCAGATCCTGCTTCATATCACGCATAACGGCGCATATGCTGCCGTCGTCAAGGAATACAGCGCTCCTTACGGCTGCTCCGTATTCAAAGCCGCAGTCACCCAGATCTATCTCCGTTACGGTGCCGACCGAAAGATCCCGCACCTCTACGACCGACGTCTGGCCTGCGGGAATATAGAGCGCCGTTCCGTCTTTTGCAGATGCTATGTGACCGCTGCCGAAAGAATAATATGATCCTGTGTAACAGTCGATCAGGATCTCATTCATGTTGGCGCTGTACGCAAGCATATAATTCCTGTTGGTATAAAACTGAAAGCTCGTGACCCGCAGCCCGTAGTTAACGCCCTTCTGTGTGCACATTGCTTCCGTAAGGTCTTCGCCCTCGAGGGCATCGATCCTTTCGTATTCGTGCTGAAGGGCGGCCTGATCGAGATCCCCGCTGTCCAGTGCCTGTTTTTTTAATGCTTCCCTTATGGTCTCCCGGGTCACATCATCCGCCGGTATGAGCGGTGTCACCGTATTTGTTTCGGGATCATAGAGATAAGGCACCACACCTCCCGACATAAGGAAGGCATCGCCGTCCGGCGTCATACCCCAGCATTTTTCGGCGCCTCCCGTATCGAAGGCTTCCTGGGGGACAGGCACCTTTTCGATCGTAAACTTCTTTCCCCACAGCGAATCCTTTGACGAAGATCCGCCTTTTTCATCTGAAGAAGGCAGCATACTGCAGCCTGTGAGCATCATTACAAATATTAGCAGGATAACAACTGTTTTTTTCATTTGCCGGTTCTCCGATGACCACAAAGAGGGGCCGACATAAGTCAGCCCCTGCATTTTCTGTAGTTTTTATCAGAATGCTTCTTTGTAGATCTTTACGATCCTGTCTCTGTCAAGAGGAACGAAGTTGTTTGCAAGAAGTCTCTGCTGGTTTGCAAGAACGGAATCGGCGAACTCATCGATCTGCTCTTCCGTCATGCCGTACTCTTGAAGCGCCTTCTTCTGGATAAGGTGGTTCACAAGCTTCTCCAGCTCGTCATATACATTGTCGATCTCACAGCCCAGGATGTCAGCGATGAACTTGTTGAGCACAGCGATCTCGCCGTCCTGTTTGATCTCCATGTAGTTCTTCATTACGGTGGTGAACATTGCATAGTTTGACTCGCCGTGAGGAACATGGAATGTAGCTCCAAGAGGATAGCTGGTCGCATGAACTGCCGCACAGCCCGCATTGCCGAAGGCGATGCCTGCATAGGTGCTGGCATCAAGCAGGTCGTCAAGCAGGTCGAATCTTGCATCCTCGCCTTTTTCTGCTATTACCATAAAGCTTCTGAGGATCTTGTCCATTGCCTTGTAGCCGAACATCTTCGTAAGGTCCGATGCCTTGGGTGAAAGGCTGGACTCTACGGAATGGATAAGGGCGTCGATGGCGCTGGTGGAGAAGAAGAAGAAAGGAAGTCCCTTTACAAGCTCGGGAACGAGAACTGCATCATCGGCGTAAAGAGCGTCGACTGCAAGACCCTTCTTCGTGCTGCGGCTAACGAGTGCGAGGATGGAGATGTTCGTTACCTCCGATCCCGTACCGCAGGTGGTGGGAACGAGAACGAGCTTCTTGTCCTTGATTATATCCAGCTTGCCGTCATACAGGTCCAGAACGGGGCTTGTATATTTAAGTGCGAAAAGCTTTGCGATATCGATGACTGTACCGCCGCCGATACCGAACACACGCTTGTACTCGCCCTTGATATCCTTGTACATTGCCTCTACCATCTCGTCCGAAGGCTCGCCCTTGCCGTACTTCTCCTGGAATATCGTGTCGCACTCCAGTCCCAGTCCGCCGAAGAAAGGCTCATAAATGTACTCATTCGTTACTACGAGATCTCCCTTGCCGATCTTAAACTCCTCTGCAAATTCTTTGGCCGTTGCGAATTTGTGGATCGTCGGTCTGATCATCAGCTGTTTCATTGTTACACCTCCTAATTTTATACGGGTGATGCTTCCGCACCGCCTTGATTGCATTTATTACATCTGCCTGCCCGGCTTATCCGAATGTCTTTACCGCCTGGCCGGCAAAACGTTTGCCGTATATCTCAAAAAGTTCCCTGAAGTCCTCCGCATCGGGACTTATCTCCACCGGGCCCACATGGATGACGGGATCGCCGAAGGCTCCGCCTCCCGAGTAGACCATCATACCCCTTACAAGCATATGGGAAATGATCGTCATCATGTTGATGTCCTCGCCGCCGTGTATGAACCTGCCTGTGGCAAATACTCCGCCCAGCTTTCCCGCAAGGCCCAGCACCTTTGCATCCTGCTCCATCCATTTGTAAAAGTCCGCTGTGGGGCCTGCGCAGTACGTGGGCGATCCGAATACCACGCCGACGCTCTCCTTTACGAAATCCGTATCCACATCCGTAATGGAAAAGGCCATGGCTTCGATTCCCGGCACCTGCTCCATGCCGTTTACGATGTAGCCTGCCACCGTTTTCGTGTTGTCCGTCTTTGAATCGTAGATGACTGAAAGCTTCATGTGATCCTCCCCGGTTTTGTCTGTATTTTATTATAATACTTATTTCGGAAAATGAGCCTGTTATTTGGTATTTATTTCAGTGCTGCAACCGGCGCATCATCAGTATCTGCCCGCAAGGACCTCCCGCTTCCTCCCGATCATTTCATCGATCCTCTCGATATAATCCTTAACGGATTTCACGTTTTCCACACGGGTTATCTGATCGCCGTTCATAAGCTTCGTCGAGCCGGAGCAGGATAATGCGATGATGTCCTGCTTCTCCTCCATCATCAGTATATTGTAAAGGCATTCCTTCCCGTAAACGGCATAGCCGGTGTTCTCCTGCTCTCCAGCCATATTTTTCTGACGGTATAGATAATAGGGCTTCATGCCCATCCTTTCCGCGGCGTCTGCGGCTATGGACATCATCCGCTCAGTTACTGATGCATCCGTCTCCTGCCTGAAGTCGCCCTCCGTGTTCAGCCTCGCCGCACGCTTAACGGCCAGCGAATGGACCGTCAGCGAATCCGGCGACAGCTTGATTATCTCGTCCATGGTGTATTTAACGTCGTCCGCCGTTTCGCCGGAGAGGCCTATGATGGTATCCATGTTTATATTGTCAAAGCCCATGGACCGGGCAAGGTGAAATGCATCCCTTACCTGCTGAGCCGTATGATCGCGGCCTATCCTTCTTAAAGTCGCATCGTTCATTGTCTGGGGATTTATGGATATCCTGTTTACGCCGAAGTCTTTGAGCACCGCCAGCTTCTCCTCGTCGATAGAATCGGCCCTGCCGGCCTCCACCGTGAACTCCCTTGTTCCGGCAATATCGAAATTCCCCGTAAGTGTCGTTAAGAACCTCCTGAGATCCTCCGTATCAAGCGATACCGGCGTGCCGCCGCCCACATAGGCGGTCGTCATACGCCTGCCCTTCATCATTTCCGATATGGCCTCCGCTTCCTTTTCGAAGGCATCCAGGAATTCCCCTATACGCTTCCTGTAGGGCGCTATGGGCGATGATGCGAAGGAACAGTATTCGCAGATGGTCCTGCAGAAGGGTACCCCCGCGTAAAAGCTGTACTCGTTCTTGTAGTCCAGCCCCGAGAGTATGCGGTTTTCGTTCACTGCAGTCTCGTAGCAGAGGCGGAATTTCCCGTCGGAGATAAAGTATTCCTCACGGTATTTTTCGTATAGCTGCTCCTCCGTAAGACCCTGCTCCATAAGAGAGGTCATCCGCTTAACGGGCCTTATACCGGTAAGCGTGCCCCAGGGAAGCTTTTTACCCGTAAAGGCTGAGCATGCTCCGTAGACCGTTCTCTTCATGATGTCCTTGGCGGCGCTGTCGTCCTTTATATCCCAGGTTGAGCACAGGCTCTCCCGCTCTCCGTCAGGGCCTTCTATCTTAATACCGACGGTCCCGGCATTAAGATCTGCCGTTATTCGTATCCCCGCATCGCTGCTGCCGGCAGCTATCTCCTCGTTTTTGAAAAATGCCTTCAGGAGCCACTTTATCTCGTTTTCGTAATGCTCCTGCTTTCTGTCGGTCGTATTATTTATTTCAAGGGAGAGCATCCTTACGTCTTCCTCCTGTACCGTCGTTTTCAGTCCTTATTTCTTCTTGTAAAGCGGAAATTCGTATTCCGCTTTGCTGAATTGCTCATGAACCGCAGCCTCCGGAGCTGCAGCGGTTCAAAAAACAGACGGCATCATGCCGTCTGTCCTGTATACGAAGCGTATATGTCTGCCGGACGCTCCGGCGTTATTAAAAATCGTAATCGTTTATGAAATTGAACATCTTCTCAAAGCCGATGGTTGTCAGACCCTCGTGCCCCGGATAGACGACTGTCTCCTCCGGAAGTTTGAAAAGTATGTTCTTGCACGAATTTATAATATCTCTAGTATTTCCCGTGGGGAAATCTGTACGCCCGACGCTTCCTTTAAAAAGCGTATCGCCCGATATCAGGAATTCGCCTTCCGGGCAGTAGAAGCATCCGCTGCCGGAGGTGTGGCCAGGTGTGAGCATGACCTTGAAATCTATGCCGCAGATAGTAAGGTCCTCGCCGTCCCTTAAAAGGACGTCCGGAATTATCGACTGGCCGAAGCCCAGGTCGTATGAAAGGTTCAGCATGGGATCCCTCAGAAGCTCCGCTTCCGGCTCCATTGCGTATACCGGGATGCCGTACTTTTCCTTGAGCCCCTCTACCGCCATTATATGGTCGAAATGTCCGTGGGTCAGAACGATGGCCGCCGGTCTGTAGCCCTGTCTTGAAAGATACTCCTCCAGCCTGTCCAGATCTCCGCCGGGATCGAAGATGACCGTCTCCATGGTATCCGTATTAACCGTCATGATGCAGTTGGCCCCCATGGGTCCCAAAGCCATGTAATCCGCTCTTACAGCCATACTTCCTCCTTATCCCTTGGATCTCTTGATGTCTATTACCATATCCACCTGTCTCAGCTTGTCCATTATCTTTGTCAGCTCCGCCCTGTCCTTTACATCGAAGGACATGTCGATCGAGGCTCTCTCTCCCTTGGTGGCGTTGGTTGTCATGGAAAGGATATTGATGTCGTTTTCCGTAAAGACCCTGGCCACCGAAACAAGCGCTCCGACCCTGTTGTATACATAGACCCTGATGTCCGCCGTATACATGTCGTCGGAATTCTCGCCGGAGGATTCCCATTCCGCCTCGATGAGCCTGAATTTCTCCGCAGGGCTGACATTTATGATATTCACGCAGTCCGTACGGTGTACGGAAACTCCTCTTCCCCTTGTTATGAAACCTATGATCTCATCGCCCGGCACAGGATTGCAGCATCTGGAAAGATGCGCTGCTACATCAGTCATTCCCTTTATGATGATGCCGTTTTTATTCTTCTGCCGGTTTGTTGTATGCCTTACGGAATTCTCCGCAAGGATGTCCTCGTCGGTGATGACCTTCTTCTTATCCCTGGTGTAAAGGTCGACCATCTTGTTGATGACCTGGCCTTCCTTCAGTCCGCCGTGGCCGATGGCCGCGCAGACCGCATCCCAGTCCCTGAAGCCGTATTTCTGCCGTACCTTGTCCATATACTCCGGTATAAGTATTTCGTTTACCGGTATGGATTTGGCCTTGCAGTAATCGTGGATCATCTCGCGGCCCTTTTCGATGTTCTCCTCCTTGTTCTCGGATTTGAACCACTGATTGATCTTGCTCCTGGCCTGGGCGCTCTTTACGATGCCGAGCCAGTCGCGGCTGGGCCCCCTTGAATTCTGGGATGTGATGACCTCCACCCTGTCACCGTTCTTCAGCTTGTAGTCCAGCCTCTCGATACGGCCGTTTACCCTTGCACCCACCATCCTGTTGCCGACGGCACTGTGGATGGCATATGCGAAATCGATGGGCGTGGAGCCCGCAGGAAGATTCTTTATATCGCCGGCGGGAGTGAAGCAGTAAACATCATCGGAGAAGAGGTTGAGGTCGTTCCTGATGAGGTTCATGAATTCGGCATTGTCCGACATGTCCGTCTGCCATTCAAGGATCTGACGGAGCCAGGTCAGCTTTGCCTCCTCCTTGTTCTCTATGTTCTTCTCCCCGGGCGCTTCCTTGTATTTCCAGTGAGCAGCGATACCGTACTCGGCGATCTTGTGCATCTCCTTCGTCCTTATCTGGATCTCGAAGGGCCTGCCGCCGGGACCCATAAGGGTGGTATGAAGGGACTGATACATGTTGTCCTTGGGCATCGCTATATAGTCCTTGAACCTGCCGGGCACTGGAGTGTATTTCTCGTGGATGAGGCCCAGGGCTGCATAGCAGTCCTTGATGTTCTCCACCACGATGCGGAGCGCAAACAGATCGTATATCTCGTCCAGGGTCTTGCCCTGGTTCACCATCTTCCTGTAGATGCTGAAGAAATGCTTTACCCTTCCGCTGATCTCGCAGTCGATCTCACCGTCCATCATGACCTTCTCGACATCGACCATGAGCCTTCTTACATAACTCTCCCTTTCCGCCTTGGTCGCGGATATCTTTTCCGCCAGATCGAAGTATACCTCCGGCTCGAGATAACGCAGGGACAGATCGTCCAGCTCCACCTTGAGCCTCGAAATACCGAGCCTCCGGGCGATGGGCGAATAAATGTCGATGGTCTCCCTTGCCTTTTCCTTCTGCTTCTGGGGAGTCATGTATTTGAGGGTACGCATGTTGTGCAGCCTGTCCGCCAGCTTGATAAGGATGACACGGATATCCTTGGCCATCGCCAGGAACATCTTCCGCAGGTTCTCAGCCTGCATCTCCACCTTGTCGGAAATGTAGCTCACCTGGCCCAGCTTTGTAACGCCGTCCACCAGTGATGCCACTTCTTTCCCGAACTGCTCCTCGATCTCCTCCATGGTGACGTCCGTGTCCTCCGCGGCATCATGAAGAAGGGCTGCGATGATGGTCTCCTTGTCCAGCTCCAGGTCGGCCAGTATAAGGGCCACGCAGAGGGGATGGATGATGTAGGGCTCACCCGACTTCCTCATCTGGTCCGCATGGGCCTTTTCCGCCAGCCTGTAGGCCTTGTCGATCTGGGTGACATCATCCGAGGGGTGATACTCCTTCACCTTGTCCGTAAGCCTCGCGTAGATGCTGGAGGGCGTTTCGAAATCTTCCGTGCGCACAAGCTCGAAGGATTCCAGCTGGTCACCTTCGACGTCTATATAATCCGCTTCTTTTTCGTTGAATTCTTTCATGACGCTTCCTCCTTTCCCAAAGACTTACAGATGCCCCGTTCGCAGGCTGCTGCATTTTCCGCGTTCTTCGCGGCTTTTATGTATTATTTGCCTTCGTACTTGATGGCTGAGATAACATCGTATCCCTTG
>JAFRYJ010000123.1 GCA_017437705.1 Lachnospiraceae bacterium | reverse complement strand
CATAGGCGTCCGCTGGGGCTACGCCGCGGAGGGCGAGCTGGAAGAGGCGGGAGCCTTATGCATCGCCGGAGACATGGATGAGCTTTTCCGGATGCTTACGGAATAACCGAAGGAACAAAAAGCATCTTATCAAACGTATATAATTGATGTATAATTTTCAGTGCACGGCTGAAACCGCCGGAATGTCAGCAGAATTCCGGCAGCTATTAAGAAAGGAGGGAAAGGAATGCTTTATACACTGGGCTTTGCGGCAGCCGGATATCTGTCGGGCAGCGTTCTTTACGCCAACGTGTTTTCAAGGCTTTTAAACAAGCCGGACATGCTGGAGAAGAGCCGCGACGGAAATCCCGGAACAGCCAACGCCTTTATGTACGGCGGCTTCGCCTGCGGCGTTCTTACCCTTCTTTTCGATATACTTAAAGGCTTCCTGCCCGTTTTCCTGTTCATGCAGTTCGGCGGACAGGAGAGGACGGAGGCATTGCCGGCGGCACTTGTCATGGCGGCTCCGGTAGTCGGACACGGCTTTTCTGTTTTCAACAGGTTCAGGGGAGGAAAGGGCATCGCCGTCACCTTCGGGTGCCTTATAGGCCTGCTGCCGATATGGCTTCCCCTCGTAATTTTTGCAGTGGCCTTTGTGCTGCTGTCGGTCATCTTCAGGGTCAATCCTCATTACTACAGGACGTTTACCGCATACACGGGTTCCGCCGCTGCGATGATCATACTCGGGGTGGGACTCGTCATATGCACGGCCTTCATCATCATGACGGCCTGCGTATGCATAAAGCTGTTTACCAGCTCCGAACAAAAAGAGAGACTGAGGGTAAGACTTTTATGGATGCACTGATACTGTCCTGCGGCACCGGCGGGGGCCATGATGCCGCGGCACGGGCCATTGCCGAGGAACTTAAAAGACAGGGACACTATGTCGTCATCATGAATCCCTATACGCTTAAAAGCTCCGGCCTGGCCGAGAAGATAGACAATACGTATATAAATGTTGCGGTAAAGACGCCGAAGCTGTTCGGCTTTATCTACAATCTGGGCGAGCTGTATCAGAAGCTGCCCTTCAGATCGCCCGTATACCACATCAATAAGGTGATGGTACCTTTCATGAAGGAATTCCTTTCTAACAACAGGTTCGACGTCATCATCACTACCCATATCTTTCCGGGCGAGATCCTGGCCAACATGAAAAAGAAGGGCATGAGGGTGCCGCCGACCATCCACGTGGCCACGGATTACGCCTGCATACCCTTTACCCACGAGACGGACAGTGATGCATATGTGGTACCCTCCGAGGACCGCATCGACGAGTTTGCGAGAACGGGCATACCGCGGGAGAAGATACTGCCGCTGGGCATTCCCGTGGATTCCAGCTTTTATGTGGATGAGACCCGTGCCGAAGCCAGGAAACGGCTGGGACTGGATCCCGACAGGAAATACATCCTGATAATGGGAGGAAGCATCGGAGCCGGCGGTATAAAGGCCGTCACAAAGAAGCTGAGGGCCCGTGTCAGGGTGATGAAAAATACGGAGCTCATCATAATCTGCGGCAACAATAAAAAGCTCTACAAAAAGATAAAGGCCCTGAAGGACCCCCATATAAGGCTCATCGGATACACGGAGAACATGGCGGGATACATGAGGGCTGCGGATCTGTTTATCACCAAGCCCGGAGGGCTGTCATCCACAGAGGCGGCAGTTACGGGCGTGCCCATGGTCCACATGGATCCCATACCGGGATGCGAGACTATAAATGCGGAATTCTTCAGCAAGACAGGCATGAGCAGGTCCGTGGGCAGCTCAGGTCCGGCAATGGACAGGGCAGTGGACGATCTCAGTGACAGAAGGACCGGGGAGACCATGGTAAGGCGCCAGCAGATGATGATAAGCTCTGATGCAGCGGAGAAGATTTGCTCGCTGGCAGAGCGTATGGCCGGCAGGAAACGGTCGAAAAGGCGCGCTGCGGGACGTGATGCATAAAGTATGCAGGCAGCCTTGGACTTAATGCCGTTCATTTCCTAAAACTGTTGACAAACTGCGTAAAATCCGATAGTATGCACTCTATCGGACGGTGTGCGGTGCGCACCATGCAAGGTGGCTTGTAAAAGCTTCCCGGATGGACATGTATTATGGCCGGATAAGATGATTATCCGGTTTTTTATTGCAGCCGTGATAAGATCCCGCATCAATAGGCGGCGGGCTCTGATAAAACTGTTTCAGCGGGGTCTGATCCCCGGCTGAGATAAAACGCTACGCGAGTTTGCACACGCGCGCATAATCTTAATTGCTGCCTGCGGCAGCTGCGCGCGGCGCACAAGGATCGCGGGCGATTCTTGATTGGAGGATGTTATGAAGATCTACGAAGAATTAGAGGCACGCGGGCTCATCGCCCAGGTAACGGACGAGGAAGAGATAAGAGAACTTATCAACAACGGCGGCGCCAGATTCTATATCGGCTTCGATCCTACGGCCGATTCTCTTCACGTAGGACATTTTATGGCGCTCTGCCTTATGAAGCGCCTTCAGATGGCAGGAAACAAGCCCATCGTTCTCCTCGGAGGAGGAACGGGCTTTATCGGCGACCCCAGCGGACGTACGGATATGAGGGCGATGATGTCTCCCGAGACCATCGAGCACAACTGCAAGTGCTTCCTTAAGCAGATCGAGAAGTTCATCGACTTCGGCGAGGACAAGGCCATCTGGGTAAACAACGCCGACTGGCTTTTAGATCTCAAGTACATCGACATGCTGAGAGAGGTCGGAGCATGCTTCTCCGTAAACAACATGCTCCGCGCGGAGTGCTACAAGCAGCGTATGGAGAGAGGCTTAAGCTTCTTCGAATTCAACTACATGATCATGCAGAGCTACGACTTCCTGTATCTTCATAACCATTACGGCTGCAACATGCAGTTCGGCGGCGACGACCAGTGGAGCAACATGCTGGCCGGCACGGAGCTCATCAGGAAGAAGACAGGCGACGACTCCTAT
>JAFRYJ010000122.1 GCA_017437705.1 Lachnospiraceae bacterium | reverse complement strand
GGGGTCGGTAAGCGAATAAACAGCATGGCCCATACCGTAGATCAGGCCCTTCTTGTCAAATGCCTTGCCGTCCAGTATCTTTCCGAGATAATCCTCAAGAGCAGCTCTGTCATAAGGATCCTTCACATGCTCCCTTATGTTGTCCATCATGCTCATTACCTTAAGGTTGGCACCGCCGTGCCTGGGGCCTTTCAGCGAGGACATGGCAGCCGCAATGGCGGCGTAGGTATCGGAACCTGATGATGTTACAACACGGGTAGTGAACGTGGAGTTATTTCCTCCGCCGTGGTCCATATGAAGCATAAGGCACATGTCAAGGACGTTGGCCTCTGTCTTTGTGTACTTCATGTCCGGCCTGATAAGCCTTAAGATGTTCTCCGCTGTGGACTTCCTGGGATCGGGCCTGTGGATATACATGCTCTCGTAATTCTCGTAATAGTTGCTGGCATGATAGCTGTATACGGCCAGCAGCGGGAATACCGCGATAAGCTTGATGCACTGGCGGATGTTGTCGGCCAGATTCGCATCAAAGGTATTGTCATCATAGGGTGCCAGCGAGAGGATACACCTGGTCATATTGTTCATGATGTCCCTGCCGGGCGCCTTCATGATAACGTCCCTGGTGAAGTTCCTGGGCAGCCTTCTTACGGAAGCCAGTTCCTTTATGAATTCATCTGCCTGCTCGGGCGTAGGCATTTCGCCAAACAGAAGGAGAAATGCTGTATTCTCGAAGCCGAAGCCCTTGCCGTCAAACATGGCTACCAGATCCTCGATCCTGTGGCCCCTGTAATACAGACGTCCGTTAACGGGGACTCTTTCACCGTCATGATCCTCAAAGGAAATGATGGTAGACACATTCGTAAGTCCCGTAAGAACGCCTTTTCCGTTCTTATCCCTCAGACCCCTGTTTACGCCCAGCTTCCTGAAAAGCTCTTCGGGAATGGTATCGTTCTTTATACACAGTCCCTGCATCCTCTCAGCATATTCGTTATTCATAATGTTCTCCTCTCTATGGTATTCTCCTGCACACCGCGTGGTTCCGTCCCCTGTCAGTCGAATCTTTCGTCAATTACCCTCTTTGCCTTCTTTTCGCTTCTCGGAAGGACTCCTATCTCCACCAGCTTGACGATGGGTGTGAAGCCTATCCTGCTCTTAACGCGCTCTTCCACACGCCTTCCGACTTCGGCAAAATCGTACTCGCCGCTTACGACCTCTACATAAAGCCTCATGGTGTCCTTACCGTCCAGATGGGATATCCTTATCTGGTATTCGCTGGAAAGCTCTATAAATGATGAGAGTATCTCCTCGATCTGTGACGGGTATACGTTTACACCCTTGATCTTGATCATGTCGTCGGTACGTCCCTGGATCACGTCGATCCTGGGGAAAGGACTTCCGCAGGAGCATGTGCCCGGTACTATACGCGAAAGGTCGTGGGTCCTGTATCTGATGAGCGGAGCACCCTCTTTGACCAGCGTCGTTATTACTATCTCTCCCCATTCGCCGTCCGGCAGGTTCTTTCCCGTCTTCGGATCGATGATCTCCAGATAGATATAATCATCCCAGTAATGCATGTAGGGCTCTTTCTGGCAGTTGATGCCGATGCCCGGCCCGTAGATCTCCGTAAGTCCGTAGATGTCGTAGAGCTCGATGCCCAGCATGGTAGAGATGATGTTCCTCATCGTATCGCTCCAGCGCTCCGAGCCTATGACACCCTTCTTAAGGCATATCTGGTCCTTTATGCCTCTCTTCTCTATCTCCTCCGCAAGGAGCAGCGCATAAGATGATGTCGCACAGATGACAGTGGATCTCAGATCGATCATCATCTGGATCTGCTTGTTTGTATTGCCGGGGCCCATGGGCACCGTCATCGCCCCCAGCTTCTCGGCTCCGTTCTGGAAACCGATGCCGGCGGTCCAGAGACCGTATCCAGGCGTTATCTGTATCCTGTCGTTTTCGTTGATGCCGGCAAATTCGTAGCATCTCTTGAACATTTCGCCCCAGTCATCAACATCCTTGTATGTATAGGGGATGATGACCGGAAGCCCGGTGGTTCCCGATGACGAATGGATCCTGACGATCTCGCTTTCCGGGGCCGTCATAAGTCCCAGAGGATAAGCTTCCCTCAGATCCGCTTTTTCGGAAAACGGAAGTTTTTCAAAATCCTCCGGAGTATCCACGCCGGTGATGCCTGCATCCTTTAATCTTTTGCCGAAGAAGCTGCCTGATGATATCAGTGCTTCTATCCTGTTGTTTACAAGTTTCAGCTGTTTTTCATTGATCCTCATCGTTTTTTGTCCTTTAATGATTTATCACTTCATCGCAATAGCGAAGTGCTTTTAAGTTTATATCAATATAAGACTTTTTTACAGTACTTTTTAACGCACATTCAATATCTTCCTTCGAAACGGGAAGTACTCCTGCGGAAAGCGCTGCTCCCAGTAGCACCGTATTCAGCACACGGGGACTTCCCAGCTCTTTCGTGATGCGCCTTCCGTCCACTATGATAAGACTTTCAGGATCCACCGTTTTCTTAAGGTATTCCGTCATGTCGCTGCCTTCGTAGCGCATCTTTTTAAGCGACGAAGACGCAGGCTTTACCGCATCGCTGTTCGTCACCACAGTGCCGCCCTCTTTAAGATAAGGCAGCATCCTTACGGTCTCTCCGGGTTCAAAGCCGATTAAAAGATCGGCCTCACCGGTACCGATAAGAGGCGAATGAACATCATCCCCTATGCGGACATTGCCGTAAACGCTTCCGCCTCTCTGGGCCATGCCGATGGTCTCGGCGCTCATTACATGAAGGCCCTTTTCCATGGCCGCCGCCGCGATAAGCTTTGATGTAAGAACGGTACCCTGTCCTCCGACGCCGCATAATAGAATATTTCTGCTCATACCGTCACCTCACTATCGCTTTCTTCGGGCAGATCTGCGAGCACAGGCCGCAGCCGGTGCACAGGTCTTCGTCGATCGTTATGATGCCTTCTGACTCCGAGATCGCCGGGCAGCCCAGCTCCGTGATGCATCTCCTGCATCCGATGCAGCTGTCCTGATCAACGCCGTAAGGCTCATCGGGCTTTTTAAGGGCTATGCAGGGATATCTGAAAACGACGGCTTTCACTCCCTGCATATCCGTAAGCTCCTTCACTGCCGATACGGCTTCATCAAGCTTCAACGGATCGACTGTGCGGACCTCCTCAACGCCGGCGCCTTTAAGAATATCCTCTATGGACACGGCTTCGGTCACGTCTCCCATCATCGTCCTGCCGGTGCCCGGATGAGGCTGATGCCCCGTCATGGCAGTCGTTGAATTGTCGAGCACCACCACCGTAAGATCCGCTTTATTGTATTTCGCATTTATGATGCCGGTGACCGCCGATGCGAAAAACGTGGAATCACCCACAAATGCAAAGGCCTTCGTATCGGGCTCCGTCCGCCATATACCCTGTGCGATATTTATGCCTGCTCCCATGCAGAGACAGGTATCGACCATATCGAGAGGCATGGCGTTGCCCAGCGTGTAGCAGCCGATATCGCCGCAGAAAACGGCCTTTTTGCCCTTCATCGCCGTCTTTACCGCATAGAACGACGCCCTGTGGGGGCAGCCCGCGCACAGCACGGGGGGACGTACCGGAAGCTCAGGAGGCTCCGGGCGGCTTACTTTTGAAGGCTCATCCAGGCCCAGGAATCTCTTCACATATGATCGGATCCTGTCCTTTGTAAACTCTCCCGCCGTATCCGTGTCGCCCGAATACTTTCCCTTTATCTCAATATCGAGATGATGCTTTCCGCATATCTTAAGAAGCTCCTCCTCTATTACGGGGTCCAGTTCCTCCAGTACCAACACGTCTTTAAGCCCCTCAAGGAACTCAAGTACCTTCTTTTCGGGGAAGGGATATGGCGTTGACAGCTTCATGGTCCGGGGCCTGTCCCCGTCCTCCAGCGAATCCATAAGGATGCTGTAGCTTATGCCCTGGGCAATGATGCCTTTATCCTCAAAGGTTCTTCCCTCAGCTTTCGATATCTCATTCCATGAAAGCTCCGAGAAGACTTCCTTAAGTTCTTCATTTCTTTTGAATATTTTCGCGTGGTTTTTATTGCTCAGCGCCGGGAAGATGACCCATCTGCGGGAATCCCTTACAAAGCCCTCCGGCATATGATCCTCATATTCGTCCGCATCACGGACCTCCACGTCCTGATATGAATGACATATCCTGGTGGTGGATCTGAGTATCACGGGAGTGCCGTATTCTTCCGAGACAGCGAAAGCCTTTATCATCATGTCGTAGGCCTCCTGAACGTCGGAGGGATCGAATACTGGCACCTTTGAAAAAGCGCCGAAATGCCTTGTGTCCTGTTCCGTCTGAGACGAAATGGGTCCCGGGTCGTCGGCCACAAGCACCACCATGCCGCCCTTTACGCCTATGTATTCAAGGCTCATCGGGGGGTCCGAAGCCACGTTGAGGCCCACCCGCTTCATGGTCACCAGGGCTCTGGCCCCGCTGTAGGCCGCTCCCGCAGCCGCCTCCATGGCGCTCTTTTCATTTGCGGACCATTCCACATACATGCTGTCCGTTTTAAACCTTGCGGCTGTCTCCAGCACCTCGGTGGAAGGCGTTCCCGGGTAACCGGCCACAAATCTTACGCCTGCGGCTATTGCCGCCCTGCCCATGGCCTGGTTGCCCATCAGAAATTCCTTATGCATCAGTATCTTTCTCCCATTCGTAAGCTATCCTGGGGGATCCGTTCTGAAGATGTATGATCCCTCTCCTCTCAAATCCGAACTTTTCAAGGACATGCTGCATTACAGTGTTGTCTTTGTACGTATCCATCCTTATGTGCTCCGCGTCCCGCGACGCAAATGCCATTATCTCTCCGAAGACATTGCGCCGGGTATGATCGCTGGCCACCCGGTGGATGGTCCTGTAGGGTCCGTCGTGCTTCCATGCGCCGTCTTCTATAACGGCGTAGGTGGGATCCGGCGTATCGAACACTATAAAGGCACCGTATGTACCGTCTTCATCATAAAGCACATGCATACGTCCTCTTTCGATCTCATCTGCGATCTCATCGTCATAAGGGCTCCCCTTGGGCCACTGGTCCGGGTTGCCCGTCATGTCCATGAACTCCTTGGCACTGTCGAATATGCGTCTGAGCTCTGTTTTATCGCTTGCAGCTGCAGGTCTTATCATAGGTCTGAATGTCCTCTTGTTCTCCGCAAATGATGCCGTAAACTTCTTCTGGTGTGGCTGCCACGTATTTGGCGCCCAGTGAATTCACGTATTCTTCGCTCCTGAAGCCCCAGGTGACTGAAATGCAGTCCAGCCCGGAATTGACAGCGGTCTGGAAATCGATCTCGGAATCGCCTATGTAGACCGTCTCCGACCTTTCCACTCCCAGCTCCTCGATGGCATGATCCGTCATGTCGGGGAAGGGCTTTCTTCTGATGCCTTCCCTCTGGCCTCCGATCAGATCGAAGCATCCGGGAAACATTTTGTTTATAAGCTTCTGCGTGTCGACATCGGGCTTGTTCGATACCACTGCCAGAGTAATGCCCGCATCCTTAAGCCTTGCAAGAAGCTCTATCACACCGGGATAAGGTCCCGTATGGTCTTCGTTGTGCGCATTGTAAAATGGGCTGTATATCTCGAATATGCGGAGCACTTCCTCAGTTGTTACGCTCTCCGGTATCCTCTCTTTTTCGGTCCCTATATCCAGCAGGCAGTCGTAGCCCCATCCCGCTTCCAGGGTAAGGGCCCTCTTGATGGCTTCCCTGGGGCCGCTGCCGAAAAAGAGCTTTGCATCATCAGCCGTGTAATCGTGGCGGTGGCCGGTCTTCTCCATGGCGTAGTTCATCGCCAGCCTTAAGTCTTCAACAGTATCAAGTATAGTTCCGTCCAGATCAAAGATCGCTGCCCTGTATCCCACTTGCTTCCTCCTTATTCTACGCTCTTCAGCGAGCCTGCCATGTCAATTCTGTTTATCTTCCGCCGGAGCACCAGGTCGGTGATGACGGCGAACATTATTACCATAAGCACCGAAAGCACAATGCTCATGGGCTTGATGACCGATTTGAACGATACCATCTCTACGACGATCTGCGACAGCACATAGCTGTGCAGCAGCTTGCCTGCAAATACGCCGAAGAATATGCCTATAAGCGTAAGTATCATGTTCTCACGGAAGACGTAGGAGCCGGTCTCGCTCCTGTGGAAGCCTATGACCTTAAGCGTCGCTATCTCCCTTTCCCTCTCCGTGATGTTTATATTGCCCAGATTGAACAGGACGATGAACGCCAGGGCCGCAGCGCAGAAAAGCACCAGTCCGATAACGTAGTCCATGCTCTGCATCATCTTGTCCACCATGTCGCGGAACGCATCGTTGACCTGGACAAGGGACACACCCTTCAGGTTCGAGATGGCCGCGCCGGCGTTGTATGTATCGGTCCCGTCCTTAAGAGTGATGTAGACCGTTTCGGGATCGTATTCACCGAATATATCCCTGTATGTATCCGCAGTCACATAGATGTAGTTGTATACGTAATTGTCGCAGACATCGGATACTTTAAGCTTTATCGTATGAGTTTCGGAGAATGTAAACTCCGCCGTATCGCCGGGTCTCAGCCCGTACAGCTTCGCCAGCTTGGCCGTAAGCAGCGCCTCTCCCCTCTTCGGGTAATCAACGTCCCTGCCGCCGTCGTGGAAGCTTATCACATCCTTGATCGCCGGATCGTTTGTCGCCACCACATATACATCCTTTGTGCGCCCCTTGGCCGAAACGGTAAGTGCCGACTTGTATGCGGTAACGCTGTATACCAGATCGTCGCCCAGCTTCGCCTTAAGGTTTTCGATATCCTTTTCGGTTATTGTGTCTTTATAATTGGCGTCGATATCGTAGACCTGTATATCATCGAACTGGTCGTTGGCTATGCCCACTATGGAATCGTTCAGGCCGAAGGCCGTCACCACCAGGGCCGTACAGCCGGCGATGCCGAGGATCATCATTATCATCCTCTTCTTGAATCTGAAGATGTTCCTCAATGTCACCTTATGCAGGAATGAGAGCCTGTTCCATATCGCCCCCACCTTTTCCAGCAGGATCCTTTTGCCGCTGCCCGGCGCCTTGGGCCTTATAAGCTCCGCAGGCACCTTCCTCATCTCCGTTCTGCAGGAGATATATGTTACCACCACCGAGCAGATGATGGATACCGCAAACGAAATTACAAACAGCCAGGGATCGTAGAACGGCGCATATCTGGGCACGTTGTAAAGCATCGAATATGCCGTCCATATGGTCAGCGGGAAAATGGTTCCGCCCAGGAAATAGCCTCCCAGGCATCCTATGATGGCCGCCAGCCCGGCATAGATAAGATATTTTGATATAACGGCGCTCTTGCCGTAGCCGATGGCGCCGAGGATTCCCATTTGGGTCCTCTCCTCGTCGACCATCCTTGTCATAGTAGTGGAGCATACCAGCGCCGCAATAAGGAAGAAGAATACCGGCAGGAATTTCGCCAGATTCTTTACCACATCGGAATCGCTGTCAAAGCTGGCGTATCCCATGTTCGTGCTGCGGTCCAGGATATATACCTCCGGCTCATCCAGGTCGTCAAGCTCCTCCCTGGCGTCGTCTATCTTCTGCCGGGCATCCGCCAGCTCCTCTTCCGCATCCGCAGTCTCTTTATTAAAGTCCGCCACTCCCTGGTCGTAATCCCGGACGGCTTTCTCATATTCGCTCCTGGCACTGTTATAGGCCTCCAGGCCGCTGTTGTAGGCATCAACGCCCTCCGCATACTGCTCCAGGCCTTCCCTGTAAAGCTCAAGGCTGTCGTAGAATGTCTGCAGCTCCGCAGCGCCTGCCTCCTGCTGCGCATCTATTGCGGCTGACTGATAGGCATATTCCTGCTCCGTGATCATGCCCATGGCCCTGGCGTAGGAAAGCTGCTCCCTTGCACTCTTTATGCCGTCCAGGAACTCCTGTCTCTTCTCCTCGTAAAGGGCCGCCGCCTTTTCGTAGGCGTCCTCCGGCGACGTACTGCCTGGATAAAGCTTTTCGGCGTTCTCCTCCAGCTCTTTCCTTGCATCCTGCAGCTTGTCGTAGGAATCCTGCAGCTCCTTCTCCGCATCGTTGAGCTTCGAGCGCGCATCCGTCAGCTTTTCTCTGGCATCGCTTAGCTCCTTCTCTCCGTCAGCCCTCTTTTCCCTGTATTCCTTCAGGCCGTCCTCGTATTCCTTCTCGGCGTCGGCCAGCTCGTCTTCGGCGTCCTTCTTCAGATCGTTGAATCTTCCTTCAACGGCATCGATCGCGCCCTGCTTAACGTTGTCCTCCAGCTCGTCTATCCTGTTTTCGTATTCCTCGCTGTAAAGCCCGCGGTCCGCGTCGGTATAAACATAGAGCTCCGTATAATACTCGCTGTCGAAGGCGCCCTCCTTAACATAAAGGGCACCGTCCAGGCTGCCGTCGCCAAGGCTGGTGGTGGTACGGATCTTCGTTATGTACAGCGGGTCTGCGCAGATACCGGTTATCGTATATTTCCGGTAGCGGAACATATCAAGGTCGTCCTTGTCATTGTCCTTTGAAAGTATGACCTCGCGCCCTATATCCTCCTCCGTGAAATAAACGGAATCTCCCAGGCATTCGTTGTTTTTCTCCGGCATCCTGCCGGCCTTCAGGACCGGCTGGTTCATGGTCTCCGTCAGCATATGGAAACGGTATTCGTATCTTTCGTCGCCCTTTTCCGTAATGATGTCCGCCTGTATCGATCCCTCGGCCGCTTCCACGCCTTCTATCTTTGAGACGGCTTCCACATCATCCTTATCGAAGCCGATGGTGGAGAGCAGCCTGTAATCGAACAGATG
>JAFRYJ010000121.1 GCA_017437705.1 Lachnospiraceae bacterium | reverse complement strand
TTACACATTATCACGGCGATCATGCCTGCGGAGCAGCCCGTTTCCAGCAGCTTTCGGGAGCACCCATCTATGCTTCCGAGCTTGAGGCTGATGCCATCAGGGACGGCGACGAGATGCAGACGTCCGTAGCTCTTGCAAAGGGCGGCCTTTATCCCATCGATTTCGTATATCCCAAGTCCGAGACCGTTATCCCCATGAAGGAAGAGGATACCCTCACGGTAGGCAATGTGACCTTCAAGTTCTATATGTGCCCTGGCCACAGCCTTCAGGATATGTGCGTATATGCAGAGATCGACGGAAAGAAATGCCTGTTCACCGGCGACTTCGTATTTGCCCAGGGCATGGTACTTATCCAGGGCCTTCCCGATGTTTCCGTATTCCCTTATGCTGAGGCTATGAGGAAGATGGCAAAGATCGAATTCGATGCTGCATTCCCCGGCCACGGCGTATTCGTACTTGAGGGCGGCCATGCATTTGTTGATTTCGCTCTGGCTAAATTCAACATGGGCCTTCTTCCTCCCGTTCTGTATTATTTTGCATGATGCGGGCGCAGCTTTATGACCTGATGATCTGAGACAAGTGTAAACGGAGAAGCGGTTTGAAACTGCTTCTCCGTTATTTTTGACCGTGAAACCTGCCGGAACCGCATCGAAAGACCTTTCTGCGGTCTGATCTTTTTCCGAAATATCCATACGTTTGCCTGTTGCAGTTTTGTTTTTCAGATGTTACACTTATTACAGATTTGTTACACTGGCAGAATGTGCCTTATTACCAAGGCAGATCCGGGGAATTATTTGAGAGGTATATATCGTGTTTTGCGGTTACTGTGGTAAAGAATATTCAGACAATGTATTGTTCTGCCCGAGCTGCGGCCATAAGCTGCAGAAAGCGATGGAAGACGCAGTCGCCGGTTTTAAGGGCAAAGCTGCGGATGATGCAGGAGCAGAGAGCTTCAGTTCCTGCCCCAGCTGCGGTGCACCTGTTATCAGAGGTCATCTTTTCTGTGTAAACTGCGGCGTTAAATATGAGATCGATACGGCGGAAAAGATCGAAGAATCATTGCAGCGGAGTGCCGGGGACCAGGTCTTTGCGGAAGACCTCCTGGTGATCCCGGAGGCGCAGGTGCCTGGGGCAGCAGAGGCATCAGCAGTGAATATCGCTGATGATATCGAGACGGCCGTCATACGGGCGGAGGAGAAGGAACCGGAGATCCTGAAAACAGCTGCGGCTCCGAAAAAAGCTCCGGAGGATAAAAAAGAAAAGACCACAGCCGGTAAAAAGCGGTCCAAAAAGCCTGTCATAATTCCCATATGCATCATCGCGGCGCTGCTGGCGGGATTCGCCGGTTATAAGCTGCTTGCAAATGGCGGAGGTTCCGATACAGAATCACAGCCCGTCTCCGAGGAACAGATCGAAAGCGGATCAGAGACTGAAACAGAGACTGAAACGGAGACCGAAACGGAAACAGAACCTCCCGAAGAGTATTCCGTTACAGAGCTTCTGGGACTTTATGATGACAGCATTGCCGAATACCGAAACAGCGGCAGGGCTGCGTCGTATTACATCTGTGATGCCGACGGAAACGGCATTAAAGATCTGATAGTAAAGCCGGACGCTGAGCCCGGCACCGCAGACATTTATTCCGTCAAGTCCGGAGAAGTATTCTTTGCGGGAAGCTTTAAGGAACCCTCCGATGAGGAACTGAAGGCCGTCAGCGGAAGCATGCTGGGGATATATTATACGGACGACGGCATACTAGCTCTGGATCAGGATAACAAGGCGTACCCCGTGATCCTTAAAGATGACGGATTTGTAATAGATACGGACGCAGCATTTGCGGCGGATGCGGAAAAAGCCGCCGGGTATCTGAGCTCACAGAACGACAATGTATATTCCGTATTTGATAAGGATATCGCTGTCCGGGTAACGGCAAAGGATCTTCCGTACTATTCATCACCCTACGGAGAGCCGACCGCTGCAGGAACTTTGTCGGACCAGGGCACATATACGATAACGGACGGCAAGGGTCTGCTTGACGGAGAAAACAGTGCGACGGGCTACCGCTGGGGAAAACTTAAGAACGGCGGCTGGATACTGCTCGTAAATGATGACGGGTCGTCAAATGCGGCATCAGCCGAGGAGTACAGGACCCAGCTTTCCGGCGGAGGCAGCGGCAGCATAGACGTCACGTCTGCAGACGGCAGCGGAACGAAAACGGTGCATCCCGAGGGAAGCACTTCGGGGAAGGAAACACCTTATTATATCCGTGTATCTGTGAAAAACGGAGAGAAAGTGCCTTATTATTACGGTCCCGGCTATAATAAATATGCCGTTCACGGATACATAAAGGAAAACGGCAAATTTACGATCGTCGAAGACAGGTATGATGCCGAAGATAACCTGTGGGGCAGGCTTAAATCCGGCGTTGGCTGGATCTGCATCGACGACGAGCAGGTGAAGCCTGTGGAGGACGAAAAAACACAGTAACTGCCGGTGAAAAAAGAATTACGGCAGCACGTAAAACCCAGGTTTATAAGCTGAAAACAAAAGATCTCCCCGGAAACGGATCATCCGTCTCCGGGGAGTTATTATTTCCAATGATTATTATAAAACACAGTCTGAATCGCTTATTCCCAGAACTCCTTGTTTCCCGTCTCCGCCGTAACAGCGGCGCGAAGCTCCATCATGGCTGTGTAGTTGGGCAGCAGGAAGATGGGACGGCCTTCTTCCTTGAGCTTGCCCACAAGAGTCTTGTAATCCGAGAATTTCTCCATTATCTCCTCGGAAGCACCGGCACGGAGTAGCCTGTCATAAAGGTCATCGGTACGGTCGCCGCCGGCATAGATCTTTTTCAGATGGGGATCGGAGCAGAGCCTTTCGTAATCCGTCTGCTCGATCCAGGAGAAATCGTGTCCGTCGCCGGTGCGGTTGTTCAGGCACAGCACGGCTGTAAAATCATCATCAAAGCCGGTGACATAGGAGAAGGCCTGGTTGCAGCTGGCGGGATTCTTGACCAGGATCATCTGCGTGCGGTTTCCGTTAAGATCGAAGGTCTCCAGACGGCCGAAGGCCGGCTTTACGTCGGCAAGGGAGTCTATGGCTTCCTTCACCGGGTGCTCCAGCGCCTTTATTGCCGCAATGCAGGCAGCAGCGTTGTAGATGTTGTATACAGCGGGCAGCGAGATCTGCACGTCCTTCAGATACCCGTCGATATTGACCTTTATATCGCTTCCGGCGGTGTCCGTACGGCTGACGGACATTACCTGCACGTCGGGCCTGCTGCGCTTATAACCGCATTCATGGCAGTAGAATCCGCCGAGATGGGCGTATGTATTGTATTCGTAAGAGTATTCTCCGCCGCAGACAGGGCAGACGCCCGCATCTGAAAGATCCACCTTTCCTTTGGCTCCTGCATTTTTGCCGATGCCGTAACGTATAACTTTATTGGGTATGTTCAGCGCCAGTGATGCCGTCAGCGGTTCATCCGCATTAACGACCAGCACCGGATCGGGGCTTGCTTCCACGCCGGCACGGATCTCCTTCAGCGTATTCTGAACGCTGCCGAAGCGGTCGGTCTGATCGCTGAAAAGGCTGGTGGTAACGATGACTTTCGGGTTAACAAGAGGCACCAGCAGCTTTAAAACAGCCTCGTCGACCTCAAGCACGGCATACTCGTATTTGGGCTTGCCGGTGGCGGTGGAATTGCAGACCAGGTCCGAGGTGATGCCGTGGAGAAGGTTTGCCCCGGCATTATTCTCAAGGCAGCTGTAGCCGTTTTTGATAAGAGCATGACGGAGCATGTTGCAGGTGGTGGTCTTGCCGTTGGTTCCGGTGACGGCGATTATCTTCATGCCGTCGGTGACCCTGGCGAGTATGTTTTTCGAAAACTTCATCGCGACGATGCCGGGCACTGCAGTGCCGCCGCGCCCGGTCTTTCTCAGGAATGACCGGGTAAACTTGCATGCCGTTATCGAAAAGAAAGATTTAAATGCATTGGGCTTTTTCATATCGGGCCTCCTGCTTATCCGCATAAAAATACTTTATTATTTTAGCACTTATAAGGACGATCATGAACAGCTTTTTTAATAACGGCAGATCAGATCTGTGCAGTAATGCATAAAAAATGCATGATGACCGCAATTTCATCTTGTACATCACTAAAGTGGGGTTTATACTGTATCTAATAAAGTACACGCACGGCGTGAAGGAGGACGAAATGGGAAAGTATGTTATCAAAGGTACGAAAAACGGCGGCTATAAGTTTGACCTGAAGGCCGGCAACGGACAGGTGATCGCTACGTCACAGGTTTACAAAGCTCTTGCTACCTGCAAGAACGGCATTGCTTCCGTTATGGCCAATGCACCTGATGCCGTGATCGAGGATCAGACCGTCGAAGGCTTCGAGAAGCAGAAGAATCCGAAATTCGAGATCTATGCCGACAAGGCAGGCGAATTCCGCTTCAGACTGAAAGCAAAGAACGGGCAGATCATTGCGGTAGGCGAGGGCTACAAGCAGATGAAATCCTGCCAGAACGGCATCGCAAGCATCCGCAAGAATGCTGATTCACCCACATTTATCGAAGAAGAATAAACAGCTGAATAAAAGCGTTCACACTCTAGGACCTTTCAGGCATGTTCGTGTGAACGCTTTATTTTGCTTTGACGGATCTGTGGCGGGAACCCCCGGCCGACATTTTTTGTTCTTTGATCCGGAAATGATGCGGGGCTGCCTTAAGGCAGCCCCCTTTTCATTTGCTCAATAATCACTTGGCAGATACGCGATCAGTGCTCCCTGTATATTTCCGCCAGTCCGCCGTGAGATGTCTCACGGTATTTTTCGTTCATATCACGCCCGGTCCTGTACATGGTGGCCACAACATCGTCGAAGGAGATCTTTCGCGTTTCGTAAAGGAATCTTGAAAGATTGACCGCGCTGATGGCACGCATGGCGGCTACCGCGTTGCGCTCGATGCAGGGGATCTGGACCAGGCCTTTGACGGGATCGCAGGTGAGTCCCAGATTATGCTCCATGGCTATCTCCGCGGCGTATTCGATCTGATCCAGGTTCAAACCGTACAGTGATGCCAGCCCTGCGGCAGTCATGGAGCATGCGCTGCCGATCTCGGCCTGGCAGCCGCATTCCGCTCCTGAAATGCTCGCATTTGTCCTGATGATGTTTCCGAAAAGCCCGGCCACTGCCAGAGCATCAAGTATCTCATCCTCGGGGAAACCGCGCTCCTTCTGCATGTAGTAGAGCACGGCAGGGAGCACACCGCAGCTTCCACAGGTGGGCGCCGTTACCACGATGTTCTCGTCGGCGTTTTCCTCGGCCACAGCATAGGCATATGCGGCTATTATCCTGTTCATCGTCACGTCGGCGCTCTCGTTGTAGCAGCGTTTCTCAAAAAGGATCCTTGCCTTGCGGAGCACGTTGAGCCCTCCGGGGAGCACGCCCTCTGCCTTAAGGCCTCTTTCCACCGATGCTCTCATGGATGCCCATATATCCCTCAGGTATTCCTTAAGCCCCGGTCCCTCCATGCTGTATACGAATTCCTTAAGCGTGATGCCAAGCCTCCTGCACTCGTCGAGCATTTCCGAGCATGTTGCCTGGGGATAGATCTCGAGCTCATCATCCGAGGTCTCGCCCTCTACTTTGATGGAACCGCCGCCGATACTGAATATGCGGACGGACTCGAACTTTCCACCGTTCCGGAAAGCTTCGAAGAGCATGGTGTTGGGATGGGGCAGGTCCGTTTCGTCCCTGTTGTAAACGATCTCTGCGCAGGGAATCGCAGCCAGTATGGACTTTTTCGTACCGTGGCCTTCGCCGGTAAAGGCAAGGGAACCGTAAAGAGTGACTTTGATGCGGTCGGCGTCCGGGTAGCGCTTTGAAAAGAGCAGAGCGGCTCTGTAGGGCCCGACCGTATGGGAGCTGGAAGGCCCGTTGCCTGTTTTATATACACTTTTGATACTTTTCATTTTATTCTCCCTTCAGATCCGGAAGATCCCTTAACTATACGGATATTATACAGTTTATGCGGTATTATTTCATCAAGTTTGTGGGTGAAGGTTTATGCGGAGCGGGTCTTATGACAAAGGCCTGCGATAAACGGCATGATCCGAAAGAGCATTGAAGGCGGCCGAAGACATACGGCTGTCCATCGGATTTATACTTCTATCTATTGAAAAACAGCGCTGAAAGATGTACTATTTCAGTGTAAAAAGCTAATAATAACAGTTGGTTTTTCGGACCGCAGGGTCCGGGAAGTCCGGTGAGATCCCGGCACAGTTTTATCCCTACTGTAATAAGGACGAAAACCGTCATAAATGTCACTGAGTATTCGGGAAGGCGGCGGCGAGTAGGTTCGTACTTTGAGTCAGGATACGGAGATCAGTCTGTCATGGAATTTTCGGAGGCATAAACCGGAGATCCGTTATTTATGCAGTTGCCGCAGTGTTTTCAGCGGGATAACTGTATTTGATGCATGCCGGTCTGATCTTTGTGATCCGGACACGGCATCTTTTTTATGCAACAGGAGACCGATTTGAGAAGAATACTGTTTAAAGCGGCATCATTCATATTTGCTTTTGTCCTGATGCTGGCGGGAGCATCACCCGCTTTCGCGGATGATGCCCCGGAGGATAAATACCTGCAGGAGAAGCTGGATGAGGCATACGAAGGGCTGCAGAAAAAGACCGGCAGCAAACAGATACTGAAGGCATCGGACTATTATGCACCGGGAGATTCCACCGGAGACTGGACGGCTATGGCCGTGGCGATCGCCGGCAAGGACGACGATACCGAAGGGTATCTGAAAGGCCTTCGGGAATACATAGAGACCGAATATGCATCAGGCGGGTTCGACAGGGCCAAGCCTACGGAATTCCAGCGCATGTCCCTTACGATCCTTATGCTGGGCGGAGATCCTCAGGAATTCGCAAAGGATCCGGAAGGCAATTATCTGGACCTTATCGGCATGGGGACCTACAGCTTCAGGGAAGGCTCTCCCTCATGGCAGGGATCGAACGCCGTAATGTACGCACTGGTGGTAATGGAGTCGGCTGGCGTTGATGCGCCGAAAGGCAGCGGGATAACGAAGGAGTCCCTTATAAAGGAGCTGCTGGGATATCAGAAGGAGGACGGCAGCTTTGCCCTTTCTCCCGCAGTCGACGGATTTCCGGACGTGACGGCCATGGCCATATACGCGCTGGCGCCCTACAGGGACGATCCCGAAGTCAGTGCAGCATTGGATAAGGCTGTAGACTATATCTCAGGGCTTCAGGCCGATGACGGCGGTATAGCCGGATTTACCGGGGAGCAGGACTGTGAGACGATCTCTCAGGTAATAATGGCGCTTGCGTCTCTCGGCATAGACCCCTTCACCGATGAAAGATTCGTAAAGAACGGTCATACGCTTATCGAGGCGCTGGACCGTTTCAGGCTTGAGGACGGCACATACATGCATGCGGCTTCCGTGGGAAATACGGATTACATGTCAACGGAGAGCGCGATGATAGCGCTTCTGTCAGTTCAGCGCCGGCGGTCGGAGGACAGATGGCTTTTCGATACGGAAGGGCTTCCCGCCAAAGCAGAAGACGACGGAAAGATGTCCATTGGCGGCATCATCGCGCTGGGCGTCGGAGTTTTTGTCTACGGCCTGTTTATGGCGTATTTTATTAAGAGATTCAGATATCCCGACAGGGGGAACGGCTCTGAAAAGCCGCCCGGGTCACAGGGAGATCAGTAAATTAAAGGTTTAGTTCATCTTTTGGGCGCTTGCGCCCGGGAAGTCCGGTGAGATCCCGGCACAGTTTTATCCCTACTGTAATAAGGACGAAAACCGCCAGATATGTCACTGAATATTTGGGAAGACGGCGGCAAGTAGGTTTGTACTTTGAGTCAGGATACGGAGATCGGGACTGCCGTGCAGGGCTTCCGGAGGCATAAAGCGGAAGCTCCTAAAGGGAATGCATTGAAGGCATTCCCTGCGACTGCTTAAAGGGCAGTCTGTCTGCACCGGGTCCGTGACCCGGTGTTTTTCATTATACGCAGCTTTATGCAGCCTTTAAGATCCGGAATGCAGGGCAGGACGGACTTCAACAGGATTCGGGAGGATCATCATCATGAAAAATAAACTGCTGGCCGCAGCGGCAGTGCTGGCGGCTTCGCTGGCGCTGATCATAGGAGTTCAGGCGTCGAATACGGTACCCGAAAACTCGGTGTCTCTGGTCTGCGAAAAGACCGATCTCGAGACGGGGGATACCCTGCAGGTAAGTGTATATTCCGACAGGGAGCACACAGGCACCGGCGCCGTTGAGCTGCACATCTCCTACGACCCCGATATTCTGGAGCTTCAGGCGGAGGAATGCGCTCCGGGGACCGCGGTAAGCGGGAACAAGACCCTGGAGCTCACGGAGGTGTCCCGGGACGACAGACAGTACATCTGCATCACCGCGCTTACGGACAGCCTGTCTTCAAACAGGGCCATGAGGGTATCCGAGGGTAATATCTATACGCTGGAATTCAGGGTAAAGGACGATTTTACGGAGGAGGCCGCCACCGATATCGTCATTGAGAGAGAGGTCTTCGAGGATGTTTCGGGGAAAGCGGTGGAGCTTAACGACGGCAGCGGCGTATCCCTTAAGATCAACATGATAGAGTATGCGGACTACACTGCAGTTGATGCGGCCCTGGAGACCGTTCCCGAAAACCTTTCCGTTTACACGGAGGATTCCGTGGCAGCGGTAAATGCGGCGGTGGAAGCGGTCGTCAGGGACAAGCTCCTGGAAGAGCAGGATGATGTCGATCAGATGGCGGCAGACATAGTATCGGCCGTGGAAGGGCTGGAGCTCAGGCCTTACAGCGATCTGTTTGCGGTAAGGAACGGGGAGGAAGAGATCACCTGTATCACCTCCGCGAAGGATATGTACAGCACCTATGGCGACGACGGTGCGGTGACGGCGACATACCCTCTGTTTACGGTCGCTTTGCCTTCGGGTGTCGAAACGGTGGAGATAAGCTTTACGGACGGTGTTTACGCGGACAGTGTCACCGGTGATGAAGGCGGTTACATAAGCTCGATCAACGGCGGTGAAGCCGTAACGGCGGGCGAATGGTACGAGGCCGCGGTCGATGATGCACCTGTATCCGGCGGGGATCCCGACGGCAGACCGGACTTCATCCAGATCTCAGCTCCGACGGAAGACGGGGAAGACAGCGTGATCCTCTATGCCATCACCTTCAGCTACGGCGCGGATTACTCCGCGGTGGATGCGGCTCTTGCACAGGTGCCCGAGGATCTTTCGGGTTACACGGAAGAGACGGTAAGCGTTCTGAACGACGCAATAGCCGCGGTGGAGAGAGACCTGCCGTCCGAGGATCAGGACAGGGTAGACGCCATGGCTCAGGCAATACTGGACGCCATCGACGGCCTTGAGGAAAGAGACCAGGTAGTGGAATTCGTTACCAGGCTCTACAGGGTCTGCCTCGACAGGGAGCCCGACGAGGGAGGCCTGAACGACTGGGTATCAAGGCTCAAATCGGGAGCCATCACCGGCATTAAAGCGGCCAGGGGCTTCATATTCAGCAAGGAGTTTAAGGGAAAGAACTACTGCGACGAGCATTACGTGGAATATCTCTACAGAGCGTTTATGGGCCGCGAATATGATGAAGGCGGTAAGCAGACCTGGATGAACGCCCTTGCAAAGGGCAGGACCAGGGAGGCGGTATTCAACGGCTTTGCGAGGAGCCAGGAATTCAAACAGCTCTGTGCGGATTACGGCATCGTCTGGGGAGACAAGATCGACGTGCCCGAATACGGCACCATACCCGGAGGTCCCTGCTCGATCTGCGGTAAAGAGGATGCAGTAATGGCCTTCGTCAAAAGGCTGTATAACGTCTGCCTCGACAGGGCTCCGGACCAGAGCGGCCTGTCCAAGAAGACAACGCAGCTGAAAAAGGGCACCCAGACCGCGAAGCAGATCGCTAAGAGCTTCTACTTCAGCAGTGAGTTCAAGAAGAAATATCCCGAAAACAGGGATTTCATAATACGGCTTTACAAGGGCCTCCTGGGCAGGACGAAGGATCCTTCTCAAAACGAAGTCAACACCTGGATCAACAGGATGAACAACGGCCTCACCAGGGAAGAGGTATTCAACAGATTCTGCGCATCAAACGAGTTCACGAAGCTCTGCGCGAAATACGGGGTGACCCCGAAATAATGCGGTTTCGGCCCGCGGGCCGGAGCATCATAACAGATATACGAAAACAGAGGTCAGGAAATGCCTAAGAGCAAAAGATGGAGGAATTTAAGTCTCGTACTTGTGCTGGTGCTCCTTGTAGGGAGCATCACAGGCATTGCCATGGCAAAAAGGACGGAGCCGGCGGATCCCCTTGATGCACAGGCGGAGGAGCTTCAGCCCGAGAACCTGCAGGGAGACATGGGTGATGACGACGGCGACATAGACGACAACGACGAGACAGAGACGGAATCCGAAACGGAATCGGATCAGGAAACGGAGACCCAGACCGAGACGGAAACAGAGACGGAATCGGAGACCGAATCCGAGACCGAGACCGAGAGCCGTGAAAAAGAAGAGACACAGACGGCTACCGAGACAAAGGAGAGTGAAGCCTCGGAGTCAAAGGTTCCGCCCAAGGATCCGGAGACCGGCGGCGAAACAGGCGATAACGGCGAGACCGGCGACAGCGGCGATAACGGCGAGACTGGTGATGAACCCGGCCCCGGCGGGGATTCGGAAACGGAATCGGGCAACGGCGAAACAGAAGAAACCGAGGTATACAGGGGCCTTATAACTGACCTGAGGGACGGCAGGCTGATCGTCACTACGGACCTGGAGGACGACATCCTCAATTTCTACGCCTATTTTGAAGACGGCAGGGACGTCACCGTAAGATACCGTCATAAAAGCGACAGCGGCAGCGGGAAGAAGCTGGTATCACCGGACGGAAAGCATTATTCCGTAAAGCTTTCCCTGGGCATGAACTATTTCGACATCTCCTACAGGGATGATGACGGAAACATCATCCATACCCTGGCCAGCCCCGACCCCATGATCAGGGGCTATACCATAAGGTATCAGGCGGAGAAGGCCGACGAGGACAAGCCTGAGATCGGCGAGCATCCGCCCGTCATAACCACCAACCTGGACGACAAGGGCGAGGTGTTCACCACCAACGGCTCCCAGTACAATTTCATCGTTGCTGCCAGGACGTGGCAGAACGGCATCATATACAGCAATAACATCGTAGTGACAATGAACGGCAGGACCCTTAAGAATCCTACCGGCGTGGGCACCTACGAATACGAGCTGAATTTCACGAATCCTGACGAGGGGGACATCAACCATTACGTCATAACGGTCCTGGCGTGGGACAACGACGGCAATTCCCGGTTCGAGAAATTCAGGATCGATTACAAGGCTGCCAGCGAGGGCGACGAGATAGGCACCGTTACCGTGCACATAGATGCGACGACGCTGCAGCTGGGCGTCCTGGATTCGGGATCCGTAACGCTGTATCAGGGCGATACGGCGGCAGACGTTGTGGAAAGGTTCCTGGACGAATACGGCTATTCCTATGACAGCGGCGGCACCATCGCTGCGGGCAGCTATTACCTGAGAAGGATCTACAGGGGCGATATCGCGAAGAAGGCAGCGATCCATCCGGTGCTCCTGGCGGCCATCACAAGGGACAATGTGGGATTCACTACCTCCGGAGACAGGGATTCCATCGGTGAGCAGGATTATACCAGGGGCTCGGGATGGATGTATTCGGTCAACGGCCATTATGCGGGCAAGGGTCTTTCCCAGTGGAAGCCCAACAACGGCGACATCATCTCCCTGAGGTTCACTCTGGCATACGGCAAGGACATCGGAGGCAATGGACAGTGCACAGGCACTCTTACGTCGTACTGCGGAACCTGGATCGACGGAGTCTATACATCGACGCACGTGTTCGACCCGGACAACGGTGGAGGGGACTATGTAGAGGATATGACGAGGCACGTGGATGCCACGGATGATGCAGACGGCATCCAGGTATGGGTATGCAGGAAGTGCGAGGATGAACGCACCGTGACAATACCCAGGACCGGCGGCGAGACGGAAAGCGAGACGGAGACCGAAACCGAGACTGAGACCGAAACCGAGACAGAGACCGAAACGGAAACGGAGACAGAAACAGAGACGGAGACTGAGACCGAAACCGAGACAGAGACTGAAACGGAAACGGAGACAGAAACAGAGACGGAGACAGAAACAGAGACGGAGATTGAGACAGAAACTGAAACCGAGACCGAGACCCAGTCGGAAGAGTCTCAGGGTCCCGGTGATACCAGCTTCGTATACAAATTCATTTTCGATTACGGCCAGTGGCTCGGCAGCAGGATGACGGTCATCTGCGGTGCATATTAAGGAGCGGGATTTGAAAAAGCTTATATGTTTTATTGCGGCGTGTTTCCTTGCCGCGATGATGCCGGGAACGGCCCTTGCCGACATGGGCACCGTCCCCGACATGACAGAAAAAACAGAAGAGGCCTGCGAAGCGCTTCTCGGAGAGGATACTGAGAGCGGGGAGACGGATGATGCCGCAGCGGATCTCCGGGCCTGCGCCCTGGCGCTTTACGGAAAAGGCTTTGATGCTGAAGAATACCTGGACCTGCTGTGGGATAGGATGACGGAGCGGCTTTCCGGGACATCATCACAAGGTGAAATGAGTCCGGCGGAGATCCAGAGGATCGTATTGACCGTATTGATGCTGGGCGGAGATCCCTCAGCCTTCGGCACTTACCCCGACGGAACGCCTGCGGATCTGGCGGCTATGTGCATGTGGGACCTGCGGGGCGGTGACCTCGGGGACGCCGGTGCGGAAGCCGTGATCGGTGCGCTGATATTGGCGGATTCCGGAATGATCGATATTCCGGACGGCACGGGAGCCGACAGCGATAGCCTGCTTAAGCTGCTGATATCCATGCAGAACGACGAAGGCGGTTTCGGAACGGCAGAGGACGACACCGTATATCTTACAGCCCGGGCCCTTCAGGCTCTGGCAGCCCACAGGGACGATCCCGAAGCGGCGGCCTGCATTGACGGTGCCTTTGCCTATCTTTCCGGCGTGCAGTCGGATACCGGCGGATTTCCCGGCATGGAATCTTACGAGGAATGCGGAAATACGGCGGAGGTCCTTATGGCCCTTATAGCCTTCGAGATAGATCCGGCCGAGGACAGCGGGTTCGTAAAGAAGGGCAATACCGTTATCGACGCACTGATGCGGTTCAGGCGCGACGACGGCACGTACAGAAGGACCGCGGAGGATGATGCCGGCGATTCGGAAGCCACGGCAAAGGCTGCGCTGGCAATGGAGACGGTACGGATAATGAAGGAAGAGGGGCGGTTCATATACGATCTGAGATCATATGAGCCTCCCGTCAAAAACTATAAAAGAAGCCCCGGCAAAGAGGCGGAAAGCTCCGGCACTGGAGAGAGCTCCGGTGAAGAGGACTCCGGAAATGCGCCCGGAGATGCCGGTTCAGACAGGGGAAGCAGAACGACGATATACATTTTCGCTGGAATAGCTGCGGCGCTTTTGGCTGCGCTGGCAGCGGTATTTATAAAAAGATCCAAAGGGAAAAAGGGAGACTGACATGACGCTTTATGAGAAAACAGTAAAGATCAGGGAAGAGGTAGGCAAGGTCATAAAGGGCAAGGACGACGTCATCAAAAAGGTGCTGATGGCGATACTGGCTCAGGGCCATGTGCTTCTGGACGATGTGCCCGGCGTGGGCAAGACCACGCTGGCCAGGGCCTTTTCGAGAGCCCTGGGCATCTCCGTAAAGAGGGTACAGTTCACGCCGGATACGATGCCTTCCGACATCATCGGCTTCTCGGCCTACGATATGAAGACCGGAGAGCTCAAGTTCCATCAGGGCGTCATTATGACGAACCTGCTTCTGGCGGACGAGATAAACAGGACATCCTCCAAGACACAGTCGGCTTTATTGGAGGCCAGGGAGGAGAGGCAGGTGACGGTGGACGGCGTCACCCATGTATTGGAAAGGCCTTTTACAGTTATCGCCACGCAGAATCCCGTGGGAACGGCGGGCACGCAGATGCTCCCCGCAGCCCAGCTGGACAGGTTCCTGGTAAGGCTCACCATGGGCTACCCCGATGCGGAGAGCCAGATCGAGATAATGAGGGACAGGCATGCGGGGGACCCGCTGGAGCTTTTAGAGGCCGTAACGGATATAGACGGCCTGAACAGAATGATAGAAGAGGCAGCCGCGGTCCATGTGGACGACAGGATCTATTCCTATGTTTCGGACCTGATGGAGGCCACCAGGAATAACGAATTCATAACACTCGGGGTCAGCCCGAGAGGCGGTCTTGCGGTGTGCAGGACGGCAAAGGCTGCGGCCTACATGGAGGGCAGGGACTATGTGATACCCGCCGACGTTTCCGGCGTATTTTCGGACGTCTGCGCCCACAGGCTGGTGCTCCAGTCAAAGGCAAGGCTCCACGAGCACACGGCCCGGCAGCTTATCGAAGACATACTTAAAACCGTTGAAAGACCTGATACGGAGGGATCGCCTGTCAAATGAGGAAGGAGATCATAAGATCACTTATCATATGGATACTTCTGGGGTGCGTCTGTGCCGCAGGCATCATTCTTACGGGATCCGCATTCTTTATTGCCGCGGCCGTATTTCTTGTCCTGCTGCCGGCCCTTTCAGCGCTGTTCGCGTATTTTGCGGCGAAGGGCATTTCCGCCCGGGTGATGCTGCCGGCCACCGCGGAAAAGGGCCAGGAGCTTTCGGGCACCGCCGTTCTTAAAAATACCGGACGGCTGCCGGCGGGAAGGGTACTGGTATGTCTTGATGCAGAGAACGAGCTTACCGGCGAGAAGGCGGAGCTCGACATCATGATGACGGCCGCCGCCGGGACAGAGACGGAAAGGCCCTTCGTGCTTTCCTCCGAGCGGTGCGGGTATATAAGGGCCGCAGCGGAAAAGGTGTATGTTTTTGACTGGTTCGGACTTATCCCGGTAAAGGCGAAGGGAGAGAGGACGGAAGCCACCGTTTCGGTGCTGCCGGAGACCTTCGTTCCGGATATACATATAGAGATACCTCCCGCATACGTGGATGATGCGGAGGTATGGTCCCAAGTGAAAAAGGGCAACGACATAACCGAAGTATTCGCCATGAGGGAGTACGTACCCGGTGACAAGCTGTCACAGATCCACTGGAAGCTTTCGGGGAAGAGGAACGAGCTTATAGTGAAGGAGCCCAGCCTTCCGGTGGAAAAGGCACTGCTTCTTTTCTGGGACAAGAATTCCGGAGAGGCATCTCCGGAGGAAACGGACGCCATGGCGGAGGCCGTATCGTCGGTGGCTCAGAGGCTGGCTGAGGAGGAGATCCTCTTCACGCTGGGCTGGACCGACGGCAGGCTTATTTCCTCCGTCGAGATAGAATACAGGGACGACCTCCTGGAGGCCATCCCCCGTATGATAAAGACCGGCAGGGAT
>JAFRYJ010000120.1 GCA_017437705.1 Lachnospiraceae bacterium | reverse complement strand
TGCCGCGGTTATACTTTGAAAGTACGGTCGACAGCGGTGAACCCATGATCTCCGCGATCTCCCTGTGCTTCATACCGGTCACCGCATGGAGGATGATTATCTGTCTCTCGTCATCTTTAAGGACTTTGAATGCGGTCTCCATTACCATCCTGTCCTCAAGATCCGTGATGGCTTCGAAAGCCTTTCCCTCCGTTATCCCCTCTGCAGGCTCAGGGGATATCCTCTTCTGTGACCGGTACTTCATTAAACATAAATTGCGTGTGATGGTGAATATCCATGCCAGCGGTTTGCCCATGGGCCTGTATAAATGAGCCGCGCTTCTGATCTTCATGAAGGTGTCCTGCATAACGTCGTCCGCATCATCCCGGTTATGCAGAATTGACAGCGCATAGGCATAAACCGCCCCTGCAGCCTCCTCGTACAGCTGACAGAAGGCATCCCTGCTGCCCCCGGCTATCGCCGGGAATATATCCTCGTCGATGACCAGAGGTCTGGTATTCTCGTTATCGTCTGTCAGTGCGGCTAACAGCATGGTTAAAGAACTCCCGTGATCAAACGATCATTTGTTTGCATCATGAATTAAAAACAGGCTTAACAGGCATTTCGTATTATTAATGCCGATAAAGCCTGTTTTATTGCATTTATTTACTCAGTTATTAGGATGATCCCTGCAATTAAGCATATCAGTCGGAAAGGTCCACGTCCGGCGTGATAATAATGCTGTAATCGGGATAAGCTTCGTTGATCCTGCCGCAGATATCTTCAAGAACTTTTGAAGTGTCGGCATCAAAGCTCATAACGGCATCAAGCCGGATAGTTTTCATCTGCAGGTCCGCATAGAAACCGTGCATCTGGATAACTCCCTCGTTGGACATAACGATCTCACGCACATTATCCCTGATGCGGGCAGCTTCATCGTCCGAAGTATTATATGAATACACGCCTACTCCCGTAAGGATGACGCCTGTCTCTTCATATACCTTCCGCTCCGCCTTTCTGGTGAGCACGTCGACTTCTCCGACCGTCATCGTATCCGGCAGCTCGAGATGGACGGAAGCTATGTCCTTGTCGGGGCCGTAATTGCTGATTATAAGATCGTAGGCTCCGCGCACTCCTTCCTCTTCCGAAAGCAGGCTCTTTATCTTAAGCGACAGCTCCCTGTCGGCTCTCTTTCCCAGGATCTCATTCAGGGTCTCTATCATCATCTCTATGCCGGCCTTTATGATGACAACAGATATAATGACGCCCACATAGGCCTCCAGCGATACGCCGGTAAATATGAATATAAGAGCAGAAACCAGGACTGAGAATGACAGGATCGCATCAAACAGGGCATCTGAGCCCGAAGCGATAAGAGAACCGGAATTGACCTGTTTCCCCTTAGCTTTTACGTATCTGCCCAAGACTATCTTTACAAGCACTGCGACTCCTATAATTATGAGAGTCACCGTCGAATAATCGGCTTCCTCCGGTGAGATGATCTTTTTAACGGATTCAACCAGCGAAGTGATGCCGGCATACAATACGATAGCGGCTATTATCATTGCCGTAAGGTATTCGATCCTGCCGTATCCCAGCGGATGTTTTTTGTCCGGTTTTTTGGATGCCAGCTTGGTCCCTATAATGGTGATGACCGATGACAGCGCATCGGATAGATTGTTTACTGCATCAAGTATGATGGCGATCGAATTTGAAATAAAGCCCACTGCCGCCTTAAAGCCCGAAAGCATCAGATTCGTAAGTATCCCTATGATGCTAGTCCTTACTATCACCCTGTCTCTTGAAACGGTGTTGTTTTCCTTACTCATGTCCTCATCTCCCGTTGTCTTATATGATAAAACCGTCACAGCGCTTTTTCCAGAACGGTAGCAAACAGTTCCAGTCCTTTTTTATCTTCTTCGCTGAATCGTTCCTTAACGGGGCTGTCTATATCAAGTACCCCGTAAAGCTTTCCGTCTGCTTTCAGCGGTATTACGATCTCGGAATTGGAAGCGCTGTCGCAGGCGATGTGACCCGGAAACAGGTGGACATCGGGCACCAGCACTGTTTCATTTCTTAATACCGCAGTGCCGCATACTCCCTTTCCTTCACCGATAAGCACACAGGCCGGCCTGCCCATAAAGGGACCCAGCTCCAGGGTCTTACCGTTAAGGATATAGAAGCCTGCCCAGTTAATGTCTGTCAGCGTATT
>JAFRYJ010000119.1 GCA_017437705.1 Lachnospiraceae bacterium | reverse complement strand
GCGTGAACGGAGATCTCCCCCGTCTTCGTTTTGAAAACGACGCCTTTGATGCCGATGATGTCGCCGATGTCGAATTTATTGAAATCCGCGTAATGATCGTCGCCGATATCGTCCCTGGTAACGTAGCACTGGATGCTTCCCTTAAGGTCCTTGATGTTGCAGAAGGACGCCTTTCCCATGACGCGCTTGAAGAGCATACGGCCTGCAATAGATACCTCTCTGCCTTCGTATGCTTCAAAATCGTCCGTAATGTCCGCGCTGTGCTCCGTCTGATCGAACTTTGTTATAACAAAGGGATCCTGACCGGCTGCCTGCAGTGCGGCAAGCTTTTCTCTCCTGACCTTGATGAGCTGATTCTCATCCTGGATCTTCGTGGTCTCTGCCATTTTATTTCCTCTTCTTCTCAACCTTGAGTATCTTGTATTCTATGACCGCGCCTGTGGGTGTCTCCACCTGTACGGTAGTTCCTGTTCTTCTTCCCATGAGCTTGGAGCCCAGAGGCGACTGGTTTGAGATCCTGTTGTTAAGGATATCGGCCTCTGCCGAACCTACCATAAAGAACTTCTCTTCCTCGCCCAGTTCCACATCGAGAAGGGTAACGGTGCTGCCGAGAGTAACGGTGCCGTTGGCGCCCTTCTTCGTATCTACTACAACAAGCTCCTTAAGCAGGCCTTCCAGCTCCTCGATCCTTCCCTCGATATGCCTCTGCTCTTCCTTTGCAGCATCGTATTCAGCGTTCTCGGAAAGATCGCCCTGCTCTCTTGCTTCCTTGATCTTCTGTGCGATATATGCTCTCTGATTCACCTTAAGGTCCACAAGCTCGTCTTCCAGCGCTTTATAGCCCTCTTCGGTTATGATGTTCTCGTTTTTGATCTCTTCTGCCATTTCAAACTCCTCCGGCTGCGATGTAATGCTCTATAGGCGGAGCATGCTCCGCTCCATAATAATAAACACGCTGTAAGGCGTCTTTCATCCTTACAGCATTTCAATATTATAGTTAAGTCGGCCCGCTGTGTCAAGCAAAACGCTCTTACCGGAACCTTACAAATATCCTTATCTTATCCCTGCGGAATCTGTTCCTTTCCTATGGTTTCAATAAGCTCCCGCAGGCCCTTCATATCGGTCACCTGATTGACCGCCGTCCTTATCCTTACGGCGTTCCTACGCCCCGTTACGTACCAGGCCACGTGCTTCCGCATCTCCCTTACGGCGATGTACTCGCCCTTCATATCCGCGACCATCTCCGCGTGCCTTATTATCATGTCCCGGACCTCCCGGTCACCGGGCTTCTCCGGCTCACCGCCGGTCTCAAGAAACGCCCTTATGCGGCCGAAGATCCATGGATCTCCCCTGGCGGCCCTGGCGATCATGACGGCATCACAGCCGGTCTCGCTGAACATCTTCAGAGTGCTTTCGCCGTCCGTCACATCGCCGCTGCCGATAACGGGTATATCAAGCGCGGCTTTAACGTCCGCAACGATGCCCCAGTCCGCATCACCGCCGTAGTACTGGCTCCTGGTCCTGCCATGGATGCATACCGCCTTGGCACCGCCCTCCTGAGCCGCCAGCGACGCCTCGACGGCGTTCACGTGCTGCGCATCGAAGCCCTTGCGAAGCTTCACCGTGACCGGCTTTTCGATGCTTTCGGAAATGCTCTTTACGATCCTGCAGATAAGGTCCGGATCCTTCATCAGGGCCGAGCCCTCGCCGTTGTTCACCACCTTCGGCACGGGGCATCCCATGTTTATATCAAGGATGTCAAATTCCCGCGGCTCGATCGCATGGGCCATCTCTGCCATTATCCCCGGGTCGGACCCGAAGAGCTGTATGGCAAATGGGCTGTCCGCGGGGTCTGTCCTCATAAGCTCCTCCGTATTGGAGTTTTTATAGTAAAGGCCTTTGGCGCTTATCATCTCGGAATATGTGAGGCCGCAGCCGCATTCCCTGCAGAGAATACGAAAAGGCAGGTCTGTTATACCTGCCATCGGTCCCAGAAACAGGGGGACATCAATATTCACATTTCCTATAGATACACTTTTCATTTATTGAGCTCGTATACGTGATAGGCACCCTTCAGGGTGAGCATGCTGTCTGTGATGTCGATGAAATCCGAATCCTTCGAAAAGCTCGCCGCCAGCCCTCCGGTGGCGATGACCTTCGCATCGTAAAGCCCGGACTCCTTCTTTATCTGTTCAACTAT
>JAFRYJ010000118.1 GCA_017437705.1 Lachnospiraceae bacterium | reverse complement strand
GAAGGGATTCGAACCCCCGACACACGGCTTAGAAGGCCGTTGCTCTATCCGACTGAGCTACAGACTCTTATGTATTATGTTTTGCACATGACGTGCAAAAAGCGGGTGATGGGAATCGAACCCACATGTCCAGCTTGGAAGGCTGGTGTTCTACCACTGAACTACACCCGCATGTCGCATCGGGGTGACAGGATCCGGACCTTCGGCCTGATGGCCCCGGAACCGTCCCGCTCGTAACGCATTGACTATTATATTATATGGATTTTTTGATGTCAACAAAAAATGCTTCACGGTGCAAAATTTCCCGCATCATGGCGATGCGGGAAATTGCATAAATACCGTATTCGGAAAAGTCCGGCCTGAGCCTTATTTCTTCCTCTTCCTTGCCAGGAATTCATCGATAGCCTTGGCGGCATTCCTGCCTTCGCCCATGGCCAGGATAACTGTGGCTGCGCCTGTTACGGCATCACCGCCGGCGTAAACGCCTCTCTTGGTGGTCTTGCCCGTGCCTTCCTCGGCAATGATGCAGTTCCACTTGTTTACTTCCAGCTTCTTAGTGGTCGAAGAGATAAGGGGATTAGGCGACGTACCGAGCGACATTACTACCATGTCGCAGTCGATAACGAACTCGGAACCCTTGATAACTACGGGGCGCCTTCTACCTGAATCGTCGGGCTCGCCCAGCTCCATCTGAACGCACTTGATGCCGACTACCCTGTCTTCATCATCGGTGAGGATCTCCACGGGGTTGGTCAGAAGCTTGAAGATGATGCCTTCTTCGATGGCATGATGCACTTCCTCAACTCGCGCGGGAAGCTCCTCCATGCTCCTTCTGTAAACGATGTAGGTCTCAGCTCCGAGACGGAGGGCCGTTCTTGCGGCGTCCATGGCAACGTTGCCGCCGCCTACTACAACGACCTTCTTGCCGATCTCGATGGGCGTGTCAAAATCGTCTCTGTAGGCCTTCATCAGGTTGTTTCTGGTAAGGAACTCGTTGGCCGAGAATACGCCGAGAGCTTCTTCTCCGGGGATGTTCATGAACTTGGGAAGTCCTGCGCCGGAGCCGATGAATACCGCATCGAACTCCTCTTTCTTCATGAGGTCGTCGATGGTCATGGTCTTGCCGATGACAACGTCGGTCTCGATCCTGACGCCGAGCCTCTTTACGTTCTCGATCTCCTTCTTAACTACTCTGTCCTTGGGAAGCCTGAATTCGGGAATGCCGTACATAAGCACTCCGCCGGGCTCGTGAAGGGCTTCGAAGATAGTTACCTTGTGACCCATCTTTGCCAGGTCGCCTGCGCAGGTAAGGCCTGCGGGGCCGGCTCCGATAACAGCCACCTTGAAGCCTGTCTTCTTCGTAGGCTTTTTGGGAACGATGCCGTTCTCCCTGGCATAGTCGGCGATGAATCTCTCCAGCTTGCCGATGGATACCGCATCACCCTTGATGCCGAGAGTACATTTGCCCTCGCACTGGGTCTCCTGGGGACATACACGTCCGCAGACTGCAGGAAGCGCAGTAGAATCCGAAAGAATCTTGAAGGCTTCCTTGAAATTCCTGTTGGCGATCTCTTTTACAAAGCCGGGGATGTCGATGGAAACGGGACAGCCGCCAATACAGGGGTGATTCTTACAATTGATGCATCTGGAGGCCTCTGCGACTGCTTCCTCTTCGTTGTAGCCGTAGCATACCTCTTCAAAGTTCTTTGCTCTTTCCTTGGGATCCTGTTCTCTTACAGGCACCTTTACAAAATTAACTGCCATATCCGGGACCCTCCTTAATCACAATTTCCGCATCCGCCGTGGTGCGTATCTCCCTCTTCAAGGGCGAGCATCGCTCTGCCCTCCTGGGTCTGATACTGACGGCTTCTCTTCATGGCAAGATCGAAATCTACCAGGTGACCGTCGAATTCGGGACCGTCAACACAGGCGAATTTCACCTCGCCGCCTACCATTATCCTGCAGGCTCCGCACATGCCCGTGCCGTCCACCATGATGGGATTCATGCTGACGATCGTGGGTATGCCCAGATCTTTCGTGAGGAGGCACGCAAACTTCATCATTATCATGGGGCCGATGGCTACGCAGTGATCATATCTTACGCCCTGCTCGTAAAGGGTCTTAAGCTGGTCCGTTACGAGACCGTGGATGCCGTATGATCCGTCATCGGTGCATACATAAAGGTTTTTGCAGGCCTTCTTCATCATGCTCTCAAGGATGATGAGACTCTTGTTCCTCGCACCCATGATGACATCACAGTCGATGCCGTTGTCGTGGAGCCATTTCACCTGCATATAAACAGGCGCGGCGCCGACGCCGCCGGCGATGAAGAGGATCTTCTTTTTCTTCAGTTCGGACTTCTTAAGCTCTATAAGGTCCGAAGGCCTTCCGAGGGGACCTACGAAATCCCTGAAGCTGTCGCCCTTTTCCATAAGGGACATTTTCTTTGTGGAAGCTCCGACTATCTGCACCACAATTGTGATCGTTCCGGCCTTCTTGTTGACATCACAGATAGTGAGGGGGATCCTCTCTCCCGTATCATCGGCGATGACGATGACAAACTGGCCGGGCTCGCAGGCTTCTGCGATCTTCTTTGCGCGGACCTTCATCATGAAGATGGTGTCGGTCAGCATCTTTTTGTAAGTGATCTTAAACATTCCCGGTTCCAAACCTTTCCTTTAATTTATTAACGATCTCCTCCTGATGCATGCCGTGGGACCCCTTTACCAGCAGCGCGTCCCCATCCTGCAGGTAATCCACGACAGCATTGAAGGTATCGTTATTCGTGTCGTTATGTGCGGCGGGAACCGTTGATCCCGCTAAGGCCTCGCACAAAGCCTTTGTCTCGTTTCCGGTGGCAAATACCATATCCACCGGATGCTCCGCGATCCATTTCCCCACTTCGTAATGAAGATCGTAGGATCCGTCGCCCAGCTCCAGCACATCCGCCAGAACGGCTATCCTGCGGCCCTTTATTTCCAGAGACTTAAGGGCCCTGATACCGCTCTTTATGGAATCCGGGCTGGCGTTGTAGGTATCGTCTATGACTGTGATGTCGTTACCCAGCTTCACTATGTTCTGCCTTCCGGGCAGTCCGGCGTATCCGGAAACGGCCTTCGCCGCAGCCTCCATGGGTATGCCGTATTTCACCGCTATGGCGATGCCGGTCATGGAATCAAGCACATAGTGCTCGCCGAAAAGCTTCAGCGTTACGGGCACGGACCTGATGCCCTCATCCGTCCTCATGTTGAAGGTGTAGCTCTGCTGTCCGTTCTTTATGGACAGGTCCGTGGCGAACACATCGAATCTTTCTTCTTCACCGATGCCGTAATACTTAACGTTCCCGTTGGGGACCGCGTCCTTTAAGAGCGGATCGTTTCCGTTAAGGAACACCGTATTCTCCGGGCCGAAGTCCCTGGTTATCCGAAGCTTCTCCGAAAGCGTATTCTTAAGCTCTTTGAAGTTGAGGATATGGGCTACGCCGATATTGGTGACGGCCGCGCATTCGGGAGCCGCCACGTCAACCAGGTCGTCCATCTCGCCGAAGTCGGAGATGCCCATCTCCACCACGGCGATATCATGTCCTTTTTCGATATTGAACACCGTTAAGGGCACGCCGATCTGGGAATTGAAGTTGCCCTTGGTGCGCATTACCTTATATCCCGGCGTAAGGGCCTCTGCCACGAATTCCTTTGTAGACGTCTTTCCCACGCTGCCGGTGATGCCCACAACGGGGATGGGGAAAAGCCTCCTGTACCATGCGGCCAGCCTTATCAGCGCCCTGCCGGTATCGTCCACGAGAATGAGAGCATGCTCCGCATCCGCGACATCCTCCTGCGCCGTAAATGATGCTGCCGCACCCTTTTCGAACACATCGGGTATGAATTTGTGAGCATCCACGTTCTCGCCCACGATGGGCACGAACAGCGTGTTCTCCCTGATGTCCCTGGAGTCTATGCTCACATAGTCTATCTCCGTGCTCCCGCTGCCGCCCAGCAGCTTTCCGCCTGTTGCTTTTACGATATCATCTAAGGTTATCTTTTCCATGTCGGATCCTCGGATAGGATTTATTTGCCGATCACTCGGCTTTTACAAACTCCAGCGTGCTCTTTGCGATGCCCTTGCCGTCAAGGCCGAAGGCCGCGATAAGCTCGCCTGCGGGTGCGGATGAGCCGAATACATCATTAACGCCCAGCTTGAGGGCCTTTACGGGATACTTCTGCGAAAGCACCGAGCATACCGCATCACCCAGGCCGCACATTACGTTGTGCTCCTCTGCGATGACCACCTTGCCGGTCTTCTTTGCGGATGCCACGATAAGATCCTCGTCCAGAGGCTTGATCGTATGCATGTCGATGACTTCAGCGCTGATGCCCTGCTCCGCAAGGATATCCGCAGCATCAAGGGCCGTGGATACCGTAAGGCCGGTGCCGATGATCGTAACGTCCGATCCTTCACGTACAACGATGCCCTTGCCGATCTCGAACCTGAAGGTCTCGGGATCGTAGATAACGGGAACGGCAGCCCTGCCGAATCTCATGTAAACGGGGCCGTTCATCTCGTATGCAGCCTTTACCGCCGCCTTTGCGGAGGTGTCGTCTGCAGGCACGATCACCGTCATGCCGGGGATGGTCCTCATAAGGCCCAGATCCTCGTTGCACTGATGGGTCGCTCCGTCCTCGCCTACGGAAATGCCGGCGTGGGTAGCGCCGATCTTAACGTTAAGATGAGGATAGCCGATGGAATTCCTTACCTGGTCGAAGGCCCTGCCTGCCGCAAACATTGCGAAGGTGCTGGCAAAGGGTACGCCGCCTGTAAGTGAGATGCCCGCTGCGATGCCCATCATGTTGCACTCTGCAATGCCGACGTCGATGTGCCTCTCGGGAAATGCCTTCTGGAAAACGCCGGTCTTCGTTGCGCCGGCAAGATCTGCGTCGAGAACGAAAACATCATCGTGCTCCTCGCCCAGAGCCTTGAGGGCGTTGCCGTAGGATTCTCTTGTAGCTATTTTTTTGATCTCGTCTGCCATCACTGCACCTCCTCAAGTTCTTTCATTGCCTGAGCATACTGCTCATCGTTGGGCGCCTTGCCGTGCCATGATGCCTGTCCTTCCATAAATGATACGCCCTTGCCCTTAAGGGTGCGTGCGATTATCACCGTAGGACAGCCCTTTGTCTCCCTGGCTTCCTTGAACGCAGCACGGATCTGATCCATGTCGTTGCCGTCCTCTATAACAACGGGATGGCAGTTGAAGGCTTTCGCCTTTTCATCCAGGGGATGAGGCGAGCAGATGTTCCTTATGTCGCCGTCTATCTGAAGATTGTTGTTGTCGATGATGATGCAGAGATTATCCAGCTTTCTGTGGCCGGCGTACATCATTGCCTCCCAGACCTGGCCCTCCTGGCACTCGCCGTCACCGAGGAGCGTGTAAACTCTGTAGTCCTTGCCCTGAAGCTTTGCGGAAAGCGCCATGCCTACCGCTACGGATATGCCCTGTCCCAGGGAACCTGCGGACATGTCAACGCCGGGGGTCTTCTTCAGGTCGGGATGACCCTGCAGGTGCGATCCCATATGACGGAGCGTAAGGAGCCAGTCCTTGGGGAAATAGCCCTTCTCCGCCAGTACGCCGTAAAGAACGGGCGCGCAGTGGCCCTTGGACAGCACGAACCTGTCTCTGTCTTCCTTGCCGGGATCCTTAGGATCGATATTCATCTCTTCAAAATACAGATATGTTACGATATCTGCGCTTGAAAGGGATCCGCCCGGATGCCCGGACTTTGCCGCATGAGTGGCAGTTACGATATCCTTCCTGACCTCGGCCGCGGCTTTTTTAAGCTCTTCTGTTGTCAAATTCCATCCCTCCTTATCTTTATCTCCCGCATTTCTGAATAAATGACAGGAACCCCAGATATGCACTGAAAATATCAGCCTTGCTCGTTATCTCGAAAGGTGAATGCATGGACAGCACGGGCACGCCGCAATCGATGACGTCGAGACCCAGCTGGGCCATGTATACCGCGATGGTACCGCCTCCGCCTACGTCGATGGCTCCCAGCTCTCCCGTCTGCCAGGGCACCTTTCCTTTATCAAAAACAGATACAACCTCGTGGAAGAATTCTCCCGACGCATCGTTGCAGCTGTATTTCCCTCTTGCTCCGGTGTATTTGAGTATGCCTACGCCCGAACCTGCATATGTGCAGTTGAGCTTGTCGAAAGCCTCGCCCTTGTAATTGGGCTCAAAGGCAGACGTAACGTCGGAAGAGATCATCTTCGTGTTTGCAAGGGCCGTCCTGAAGTCCAGGTCGTTGGCATCCTTTACGGACTTGTAAAGGATCTCAGCCAGTACGTTCTCGTAAAGCCTTGACGTGGCTCCCGTACTGCTGCCGGAGCCGGTCTCCTCCTTGTCAGTGAAGCAGGCAATGGCCGTGATCTCCGGATCCTTCAGATCCAGAAGGGCCCGGAGCTCCGTGTATGCACATACCCTGTCGTCCTGTCCGTATCCGCCTATAAAGGACTTGTCGATGCCGACATCGACAGCCTTGAAGGCCGGTACCATCTCTATCTCCGCCGTAACGAAATCCTTTTCCGTGATGCCGTATTTATCGTATAAAAGCTTCAGCGCAGCCGCTTTGACCTTGTTCTTTTCGTCTTCATCATCGATGGGCATGCCGGCGAAAAGAACGTTCATCTCCTCGCCCTTTACCATCTGGGCAGGCTTTCTCTGCATCTGATCGTCGGAAAGATGAACAAGTATCTCCGTTATGGTGAAGACCGGATCTCCCGGATCCTCGCCGATGGATATCGTCAGCTTCTCGCCCTTTTCATTGTAGATTACGCCGTGCATTGAGAGCGGAATGGTGGTGAACTGATGCTTCTTTATCCCGCCGTAATAATGAGTCTTCAGGAAGGCCATGCTGTCCGCTTCGTACATCGGCAGGGGCTTTAAGTCCGTCCTGGGCGAGTCTATGTGGGCTCCAAGGATGTTCATGCCGTCGGTTACGGGTCTCTCACCCATGACCGCCGCAACCAGGCCCTTGTTCTTGATCACCTTATAGACCCTGTCTCCGGTCTTAAGCGTCTTTGCATCTTCCAGCTCCTTAAAGCCGTTTGCCTTAAAGATCTCCGTCATTACGGAAACGCATTCCCTCTCGGTCTTTGCGCCGTTGAGGAATTTCCTGTAATCCTCCGCAAAGCTCATGATCTTTTTGTAGTTCCTTTTGCCCAGCTTCTTCCAGGCACTTTCAAACTCGAAAGTAAGCTTTTTGTCAGCCAATTCAGCATACCCTCCTTATCCTTCTACACCTTTTAATTTAATACCGGGGCCGCCTTTGCCCTCGATATAATCCCTGGTAATGGTAACGGTGCCGATGTTCTCGTCCTTGGGCGTCTCGTACATGATGTCCAGCATGAATTCCTCTATGATGGACCGCAGTGCCCTGGCTCCCGTTCCCTTTTCGATAGCCCTGTCGGCTATGGCGTAAAGAGCGTCCTCCTCGAACTCAAGTTTTACGCCGTCCAGCTCCATAAGCTTCTTGTACTGCTTTAAAATGGCGTTCTTCGGCTCCGTAAGGATGCGCACCAGGGCGTCCCTGTCCAGGCCCTGCAGCGTGAACACCACCGGCAGCCTGCCTATGAATTCCGGTATGAGGCCGTATTTCCTCAGATCGTCCATGGTCACCTTTGAAAGGATGTCCGTGTCCTTGTCGTATTTATCCTTAAGGTCCGACTCGAAGCCCATGGAGCTCCTTCTGTTGAGCCTCTCCTTTATTACATTCTCCAGATCCGGGAATGCGCCTCCGCAGATAAACAGGATGTTCGTGGTGTCGATCTCCGTCATGGGTACCATGGCGTTCTTGTTGGTGGCGCCCACCGGCACCTCCACCACGCTGCCCTCCAGCAGCTTCAGAAGGCCCTGCTGCACCGATTCCCCGTTGACATCACGGGTGGTGGTGCCCTCCTTCTTGGCTATCTTGTCGATCTCGTCTATGAAAACGATGCCTGTCTCGGCCCTGTCCACATCATTGTCCGCCGCCGCAAGGAGCTTTGAGATGACGCTCTCTATATCGTCGCCTATGTATCCGGCTTCCGTTAACGCGGTGGCGTCGGATACGGCCAGGGGCACGTCCAGAAGCCTTGCCAGGACCTTTACGAGATAGGTCTTTCCGCAGCCCGTGGGGCCGATCATAAGGATGTTCGACTTGTCGATCTCGATCTCCTTCTGGGTATTGGTGGCCACTCTTTTGTAATGATTGTATACCGCAACGGAAATGGCTTTCTTGGCGTGATCCTGCCCGATAACGTACTCGTCCAGCTGAGCCTTTATGATGTGGGGCGCAGGCACCTTCTTAAGGTCGATCTCCGGCTTCTCGCCTTCATTCCTCTTCTTTATCTTCTGGGACTCGGGGATCGCGAAATTCTGCATGCCCATGAGATCGCCCATATCCACGAACTCGAAGTTCTTCATGAACTCCTCGAGATTGATGTTGGAGTTTTTG
>JAFRYJ010000117.1 GCA_017437705.1 Lachnospiraceae bacterium | reverse complement strand
CATCCGCCGTGATGATGTTCGTAAGCAGCTGCTCGTTTACATCTGCGTGCCACTCCACTGCTTTGCCCTCATGGAACCTGATCCAGAAGCCCTCGATAAGCTGGCCTTCAAAGCTTAAAGGCATCGATGCGACGACTTTGCCCTCGGCCTCACCCTTTTTAGGCGAGATAAAGCATTCTTCCGTAGGTATGTTGGGGTCGAAGAAAATGCCCTGAAGCGTTGTATCTCCGCCGCCCTTAAAAATGGCTTCGGGGATCATGCCGACCGTGAAATCCGTCCCGTTTGAAGACGTATAATGAAGCTTATCTATCCCCAGTGAGTTCAGATAATCGCATCTGTTCTTAAGATCTTCGTTGTGCGCATCCCATGCTGCCACGGGATCGTCGTCCACGCGGCTGGCGGAAAGGATGGCCTGCCAAAGCTCCTCTATGGCATCCTCGTCCGGCAGCCCGGGGAAGAGCTTTCTGGCCCATGCAAGGCCCGGGGCTGCGGCGATGCACCACTGCTGCTTATTCTCGAGCTCGTCCCTGTAACCCTTTATAAGGGGGTAGATCATCTGCTGCGACTTGAGCATCTTTTCCTGATCTATTCCCTTGAGGCCGTCCGGATCCTCCGACATGATGTAGATGGTGCAGGGGATCTTCTCAACATAATATTCCCACCTGGCCTTTTTATAGCTTGTAAGCTCTCCCAGAGTCTCCACCGTACAGTATTCAAAGTGGGTCTTAACAAGAGGCTGATAGTCAAAATCAACGACTACGCGTTTTGCGCCGAGCTTATAGCATTCCTCCGCCACCATCTGAACAAAGGCGGGCTGGTCAAGCCCGGCAGTAATAAATACCTCCTGCCCCTCCTGAACGTTGGCGCCGCATTTTGCTATAAGATGCGCATAGTTTCTTAATACCTTCTCATCCATTACCATTCTCCTTTGCGCCGGCACCGGCCGGCCATATTTTAAGGACCAGGCATACGGCTTGGTCCCTTTTTTATGTTCACCGATATATAATAATACAGCTTTTCTCAATTATATTCAAGAATCGCTTGCGATCCGGCGCACCCGTGTGCATCGGTTGCGGAGCGTATTATTCCACGGTCCCCTCCCTTTAAAAATCACTCTGTGCATGATGCGGCACCCGGCCTGCATCACGCAGCCCGTTATCCGATAAAAACCGCCTATTTTTCTTTATTCTTATTTGCTTATATTCACAGGATTTTGTACAATAGTATTCTGTAAGGCGTCATGCGGCCGTCATGCGGGCCCGTGTGCCGTTTGATTTGGAGGAAACATAAATTGTCCTGCGTAAAAATACATCCCGGTCATACAGATATAAAAAAGATCCTGAGCTCGCTGCTGTGCATCATTCTGGTGCTCTTTTTTGCGGCAGGCTCTGTTTCTGCCGCCTCAGAGGATAGCAGCGACGGTGATAAAGAAAAAGGCTCAACGGCGAAAAACACCGATGCCTTGGTCATCGATCCCCTGAAGGATCCCGACGGATATACGGCTGTCCTCTACGACAACATGAACGGCCTGCCCACTTCGGAGGCAAACGACATCGTGCAGACCTCGGACGGGTGTATATGGATCGGCAGCTACAGCGGACTCATAAGGTATGACGGCAGTACCTTCGAACGTATAGATCCCTCTACCGGCATCACCAGCGTAAAGTGCCTTTATGTAGACAGCCAGGAAAGGCTGTGGATCGGTACCAACGACAACGGCATAGCTCTTATGGAGAACGGCGGATTCCGCATTTTCGGCGTCAAGGAAGGCCTCAAATCCTCTTCCGTGCAGGGCATCGTCGAAGACGACAGGGGCATGATCTATATAACCACCACCAGGGGCATCGCATTTATCGATCCTCCCATGCATGTGCACGGGATCAGCGATTCCCGTATCGGCGATTCGTATCTTCACGAGCTGGTCCGCGGGACGGACGGCTCCGTCTACGGCCTTACGAATTACGGCGACGTGTTTGTTATAAAAAGCTGCATGGTCACTAAATTCCTCAGCCACGAGGATACGGGTATAGAAGGCGTTTCATGTATCTTCCCCGATCCCCTGGATCCCGGTTTCGTATATGTGGAAGCAGGTAATTCAAAGGTGTATCACGGGTCTCTTGAAACCGCCCTTAATGATGCGGAAGTAATAGATATCGATCCTCTTTCCCAGGTGCAGAGCTTTGAGTATATCGACGAAAGGATCTGGATCTGCGCCGGCAACGGCATCGGATACCTCGCGGAAGACGGCTTCCATATGCTTGAGAACACACCGCTCAACAATTCGATCGGGCATATCAGAAAGGATTACGAGGGCAACCTCTGGTTCACATCCACCCGTCAGGGAGTTATGAAGGTCGTTCCCAACCGCTTTGTGGATCTGAACAATAAATACGGCCTTCCCAATACTACAGTAAACACCACCTGTCTTTACAACGGGCTTCTGTTTATCGGCACCGACACCGGCCTGCGTGTACTGGACGAAAACGGACTCGTGGATACCATTCCCGTCAAAAAGGCGGCAACAGCCTCCGGCAGGGAGATAGAGGCGGAAGACCTCTATAAGTATATCGGGGACTGCCGTATACGTTCCATCATAAGGGACAGCAAAAACCGGCTGTGGATCGCCACATGGCGCAAAAACGGCCTGGTGTGCTACGACAACGGAAATATTACGGAATACAATGTTGAGGACGGACTTTTCTCCGATCACGTAAGAACTGTCTGCGAGACAAAGGACGGCAGGATACTTGTGGCCAACACAGGCGGTCTTACCGTTATCGAGGACGGCAAGGTCACCGGCGGCTATGATGAAAAGGACGACATCATCAATACGGAGATCCTCACGGTATGCGAAGGCCCGGACGGCGACATCCTCCTCGGGTCGGACGGCGGCGGCATTTACGTCATCGGAAAATACGGCGTTAAGAATATCGGTGCTAAGGAGGGGCTCACGTCGGAAGCCGTCATGCGTATCAAGCATGATGAAAAACGGGACGTGTACTGGATCGTCACCGGAAACTGTCTTGCCTACCTGACTCCGGAATACAAGCTTCACGTCATCAAAAACTTCCCATACTCAAATAACTTCGATCTGTATGAGAACAGCATGGGTGAGATGTGGATCCTTTCAAGCAACGGCATCTACATCATACCCACGGATATTCTGATGACAGATACGCCTGATATGGAGCCCGTATACTACAGCATGCATAACGGCCTGCCCTGCATAGCCACTGCCAACTCCTACAGCGAACTTACGGATGACGGCGACCTTTATATCGCCGGCTCCACCGGCGTTGCCAAAGTCAATGTAAACGAGCCTTATGAAAGCATAGAGGACATAAAGTCCGACGTGCCCTTTATCAATACAGACGGCGTCATGGTATTTCCCGATGAGGAGGGTAATTTCACCATACCGTCAAACGTCAAAAAGCTTACGATCTACAGTTATGTATACAATTATTCCCTTATCGACCCCCAGGTGTCCTACCGGCTCGAAGGGTTTGACGAGGAAAGCGTTACCGTAAGCAAGAGCGATCTCCTGCCTCTGGATTATACGAACCTCCCCGGAGGCACATATAATTTCGTACTTGAGGTCAGGGATCCGTCGGGAAATGAAAACAAGTCGCTCTCCGTACAGATAATCAAGGAAAAGGCGTTTTACGAGCATCCCACCTTCTATATACTCGCCGGCCTGGCTCTGGCCCTGCTGCTGCTTGTCATAACAAGGGCTTATATACGCAAGAGGATACGGAACCTGGAGAAGAAGCATAAAGAGGAGGCCGAAAAGGAGCGTATAAACGGAGAACTTAAGATGGCAAGCGGCATACAGGCAAGCATGCTGCCCCACGATTTCCCTCCGTTCCCGGACAGAAGCGAATTCGATCTTTATGCATCCATGGATCCCGCCAGAGAGGTGGGCGGAGACTTCTACGATTTCTACATGATCGACGACGACCACCTCGGCCTTACCATCGCCGACGTAAGCGGCAAGGGCATTCCCGCATCGCTTTTCATGATGGTATCAAAGGCCCTTTTAAAGAACACTGCCATGATGGGACTGAATCCCGACAGGCTCCTTACGAAGATAAACGAGACCATCTGCTCAAACAACACCATGGAGATGTTCGTCACTGAATGGCTGGGCATCCTTGAGATCTCCACAGGAAAACTGACGGCGGCGAATGCAGGCCATGAATACCCCGCTGTCGCAGCACCGGACGGCCGCTTTAAACTGCTTAAGGACAAACACGGCCTTGTCATCGGAGGTATGGACTGTGCCGTATATAAAGAATACGAGATACAGCTCGATCCCGGTTCTAAGGTATTCGTTTACACCGACGGTGTTCCCGAGGCAACGAATTCATCCAACGAGCTGTTCGGCACAGACAGGATGCTGGATGCCCTTAATTCCGATACCGGCGCATCGCCAGAGCAGATACTTGCGAATGTGCAGAAAGCCGTGGACGATTTCGTAAAAGAGGCCGAGCAGTTCGACGACCTGACGATGCTCTGTCTTGAATACAACGGATAAAAAAACGCGCAGCTCTTTGCTGCGCGTTTTTGCTACCGTGTCCTGAAAATGATCATAAGAGGGTTATAGAAATGCGGGAGGCCGAGACCTCCCGCAACTGCTTTTCAAAAAATTATCAATAAGCAGGGTTAAAGTTGCTCTTCTCCATCTTCTCAAGGCATATCTTGTATACCTCGTCGAGGATCTCGAGGAACTCGTCGACTTCCTCTTCGTTATTGTAGATACCGAAGCTTACACGCACCATGCCGGCTGTACCGCTGTCGTCACAGTGGAGGAATCCCTTTGCCGTTTCGTCCGAGATCCCCATAAGACGCCATGTATATGTATGGGCACAGAACGCGCCTCGCCTTGTGGCAACGCCGCCGTGCTCCGCCAGCGTCCGGGCCAGCAGCAGCGAATTGACATCTGTGAAATTGAATGTAATAACGCCCACCCTGTCGCTGAGATCTTCGGAATCTCCGTAGATCACGATGGTATCGTACTTCTTGAGGCCGTCCACGAGCCTTTTGTTAAGAGCCTGCTCGTGCTCCTGGATCTTGTCGAAGCCGATCTCCTCAAGCACGTCGATAGCCTTTCCGAGGCCTACGACGCCGGGATAGTTGGGGGATCCCGCCTCATAGCTTTCCGGTGCGAACTTGTATACCTGCCAGTCGTCGCCTACAACGGTGATGGTGCCGCCGCCGTAGAACTCGGGCATATGCTCGTTAAGAACATCATAAAGACCTACAACAGCTCCGCCGCCGTAGGGTGAATACATCTTGTGGGCGGAGAATACGAAAAAGTCGATGTTTTCCTCCGGTGTGTCGCCGAGCATGGAGAATTTTCTATGGGCCACGATCTGGGCGCCGTCAACGATGATCTTCGCTCCGTGCTCATGGGCCATCTTTGCCACCCTGTGAACATCGGTCACATAACCGGTTACATTGGATGCTGCCGTAACAGATACGTACTTGACATCATACTCCTCCAGGAGCCTTTCCATGTCGTCGTAGTCTATCCTGCCCTGCTCATCCACTTCCGCATAGATGACCTTGCAGCGCTCGCGCCAGCACAGATCGTTGGAATGATGCTCCATCCTGGTGCAGAGCACGATATCGTTCTCATCCACTATGATGGCGGAAGCCAGTTTGTTAAGGCCGTCCGTCGTATTATTTACATAAAAGCATGTATAAGTCCTGGGATCTGCTCCCACGAACTCCAGCACCTTGTCCCTGGTCTCCCAGTACAGATCCGTTGAATAATTGGACTTCTGGGAGAAGCCTCTTCCGATGGAACCGTACATGCGGAACTTCTCGTCTACCTCGTCCATAACGGGCTGAAGGGGCGGCGTGGTGGCCGCATTATCGAAGTTGATAAGGGGCCTCGTCGTACCGTCGTCAAGCTCTACGGGCTCGTCCAGTCCCACGATGTAATCGCGGATGTTATCGATGGTATACGTGACTTCCGTTTCCTCTTCGCTTTCCGTTTCGGTCTCCGTATCCTGCTGCTCATCGCTTTCGTCGGGAACTTCACTGCTCTCGGCGCCTGACTCTTCGGCTTCCTTCTCCTTATTGCAGCCGACCAGAACGGATGATGCCATAAGTATCATGCAAAGTATAAACGCTAAAATCCTGGGTCTTTTCATCTTTTCACCTCTCTCGATCCTGCCGTTCTCCCCGGAGTCCGGACTTCCGTCACATCTTCTTTTTAATGATGCGATCGGCCCGCCGGGACATACGGCTCTTATGTGCAAATTATATCATACGGGCCGCCTTCTGTGGAAT
>JAFRYJ010000116.1 GCA_017437705.1 Lachnospiraceae bacterium | reverse complement strand
TGGCGGACATGGTGCTGGCAGACGACAACTTCGCTACCATAGTGGGCGCGGTGGAGGAAGGCAGGCGCATCTACGACAACATGCTGAAGGCCATTCAGTTCCTGCTTTCGTCGAACGTGTCCGAGGTGGCAGCCATTTTTGCCGCCACGCTTATAGGTTTTACCATACTCAAGCCTTCCCAGATACTCTGGATCAATCTCATAACCGACACGCTGCCCGCCCTTGCGCTGGGCGTGGAGGCGGCGGATCCCAGGATTATGCAGAGAAAGCCCAGGGCCACGGATGCATCCATCTTTTCGGGAGGCATGGGTACGGATATCCTGTATCAGGGTCTGCTGATCGCGGTGCTGACGCTTGCGTCCTTCTTTGTCGGTCTGTACATGGAGACAGGGAAGCTGGCCGTGGCGGAGAGCATCGACGGAAGGACCATGGCGTTCCTTACGCTGTCCATGGCAGAGATATTCCATTCGATCAACATGAGGTCCCAGAGGGAGAGCATCTTCAGGATAAAGACGGTGAACAGGCTGCTTATAATCTCGGTGATCGTCGGCTTCGGCGCTACCGTGCTTGTCACTACGGTGCCTTTCCTGAGATCTGCCTTCGGCTTCGCCGACACCGGCATAACGGAGTATCTCATCGCCATAATTCTCGGAGCTCTTGTGATACCCGTTGTCGAGTGCGTAAAGGCGTTTCAGAGGCGTTCGAAAAAGGCCTGAGAAAGCGTTTAAAAACCGCAGTAAACCTTGAAAAAATACGCAAAATAGCGTATAATTTACAGGTTGAATATTAACCAAATTCACTTGAGGTCTTGTTATGAGCATAATAGCAGCGATAATTCTGGGGATCATACAGGGGGCGACCGAATTCCTGCCCATATCCAGTTCCGGACATCTGAGTATAGTAAGCAAACTGTTCGGCATAGACATGGGGTCGGGAGTACTGTTCGAGGTGCTCCTCCATATGGGTACGCTCATCGCCGTCTGCCTGGTCTTCTGGAAGGACGTAAAGAATCTGGTGGTCAATGGGCTGGGGATCATAGCGGATGTCTTCAGGAATTTCATAATCTGGATAAAGAGGACGTTTGCACACAGCGACGAGCAATATGTAAGGATCATATACAGCGCCTACAGGAAATTTGCGGCGCTCATCATCATCACCTGCATCCCTACAGCCATAATCGGAGCCATCATTTCGAAGCTCATGAAAAACTACGTAAACACTCTTATAGTTCCCGGCATCTGGCTTATCATGACGGCTCTCATACTGCTCTTCATCGACGGAAACGAAGGCGGTGAGAAGAAGGTCAAGGGCACCAGCTTTCTGGATGCGGCCATTATAGGCGTGGCCCAGGGCTTTGCGGTACTTCCCGGACTGTCGAGGTCGGGCTCTACCATAGCGGCAGGCTTACTGCGCGGAATGAAAAAGACATTCGTCTTAAAGTATTCTTTCCTCGCATCCGTGCCGGCGATACTGGGAGCGAATCTCCTGGAGCTTATAACCGGCGACAAGAGCGGCATCACCGGTAATTACGTTATCGGATGCCTTTTGGGTATGGCAGCTGCCTGCGCCGTCGGATACTTCTGCATCAAGTGGATGATCAATCTGGTAAGGGAGTCGCGATACAGGTATTTCGCCTACTACTGCGCGGGCGTCGGTGCATTTGCCATCATTGCTTACATGATCATGGGGAAT
>JAFRYJ010000115.1 GCA_017437705.1 Lachnospiraceae bacterium | reverse complement strand
TTATAAGTCCGCCGGGGGTAAGGTTTATAACATGGCCGAAGATCTCTATGGGATTTCCCGAGATCGCCGCCCATGCAAACCATGAGCCGAAGCCCAGGATGAGCGCAAGGATCGTGCCGATGATGATCTCTATAAGCGTTTCAAATATGATGGCCACACGGACGAAGGCAATGTTCGCATCTTTATTCTTCTTCGCGACCCTGGCGAAGGCCCGGATCTCGCTGGTCTCCTTTACGAAGGCCTTTATAACGCTGATGCCGGTGAAATTCTCCTGGGCAAAATCGTAGAGCCTGTCGTACTTTTCCTGCCTGTCATGCCAGCGTTCCGACATGAACTTCTCCACAAGGGCGCCCCAGAAGATCAGAAGGACCATGGGGATAAGGACGAACAGCGTCATTACCCAGTCGAAGGTGAACATCCTGACCATGACGATAACACCCAGAAAGGCCGAATCGACTATCTGGACGGTGCCGAAGCCCGTGTACTCCTCTATGGTCTCCAGATCCGTGGTGAACCAGGACATGATGGCTCCCGTTTTCACCGCGTGATAATACTTCTGGGAGAGCCTTTCGCTCTTCTGGAACATTTCCCGGCGGAGGCCCGCCTCTATCCTCTGTGAAGCGCTGAAAAGGGTGTAGCGCCACATCATCCTTCCGAAGAACATAACGACGGCTATGCCCAGGAGCTTCAGGCAGATCGAGCCTATGAGGGCCGTGTCGACATCGCCTCCGGAATTCGAGAGATGGTCCACGATCCGGCCCAGGAAAAGGGGCTCGTAAAGCTGCACATAATCCACTGCAACAAGCGCTATGACACCGGCTATGAATAAAAACCAGTATTTTTTATAATATTTGTTTACATATTTTCCGAGAAGCATATGTTCCTCACTTCAAAGCGCCTGATGATGGTCTCCGTGATCGTTTTGGCAGCTGCCTTACGGCAGTATCGAATGCCCTGCAGCGCCCTTTGCCGCGAAAAGGCGCGTACCTGTATAGAATATCCCTCTTTGCGGTTTTTATCAAGCAAAGGTTTTGTTTTGCACCGGGCATGATGCCGTGGTATCATCATTATTGATCATATAGCAGCTTCCTCCGGAATTTGCTATATGATCGATCCCTCCGGGGGTTGCGCAGCTCGCGGCGGGGAGGATCGCTTCGCGATTCCGCTCGCGCGCGGAGAGTCCGCTGCGCGTACTCTTTTTTATTAATTAAGGAGGCAGCCATGTTCCGGCTTTGGGGTATCGAAGTAAAAGACAACCGACACATCAGAGAAACAGTGATAACGGACGAGGATCAGTCGCACACCAGGACGCAGAAGATCTTCGGATCCGTTGAGAAGGTGTGCCGCGAATTCGATCTCCCGGCACCCATCTGGCTCGATCCGAACATCAACGACATCAAATACCACAAAAAGACCCGGTTCAACAGGGATAACTTTATCGAGGAACTGGACTTTGATTATCTGGAGATAAAGATAATTGAGGAATAAAATAGCAAAATAACAGCATCTCATACTCTCGGACCCTTCGGGCATGTTCGTATGAGATGCTGTTATTTTGCTTAAGCGGGAGCGGCGGAGGGATATATCATATGTACTCTCGGATCTCTCAGTATTCACATAAACCCGTATACATCGCTGGGCAATGTCATCTCATTCTTGAGATTTTTCCGAAATTAGCATAATCTAATATCAGTAAAGCGTTTATTTACAGGGCTGTTTTAATTACCGGCCTTTTTATAATTTGCATGAGCTAATCTGAAAACAACGGAGGACCTGTTATGACCTTAAGGGATCTGGAGATCGGGAAGCCCGCCTCCATCATAACAGTGGGCGGCAGCGGCGCGCTGCGGCAGCATTTTCTTGATATGGGCCTTATCCCCGGTGCGGAGGTGACTGTCGTCAAATACGCACCGATGGGCGATCCCATGGAAATACAAATACACGGATACGAGCTTACGCTCCGCCTGGATGATGCATCACGCATCGAGGTGGAGCCCGTTGAGGCAGCTGCAAAACCTGCCGCTGCCGATGAGGACGCCGAGTCTCAGAAGGCCGAGCCCCGTAAAAACGACCACCCCGGCCTTGGCGAGGGCGGCAAATTCCATCCCAAAGGAAGCGGCGATCCGCTCCCTGACGATGAGCTTCTGACATTCGCCCTTGTGGGCAATCAGAACAGCGGGAAGACCACCCTTTTCAACCAGCTCACCGGAGCCCGCCAGCACGTGGGCAATTTCCCGGGCGTTACCGTAGACCGCAAGGACGGCGCCATCATCGGGCATGAAAACACGCTTATCACCGACCTTCCCGGCATTTATTCCATGTCCCCCTACTCCAGTGAGGAGCTGGTATCCAGAGATTTCGTGATAAAGGAAAAGCCGAAGGCCGTTATCAATATCGTTGACGCTACAAATATTGAGCGCAACCTCTATCTTACTATGCAGCTCCTCGAAATGGACGTGCCCGTGGTAGTCGCCCTCAACATGATGGACGAGGTGACCGCCAACGGCGGTTCCATCGACGTGAACGCTCTCGAGTCCATGCTGGGCACCCCCGTCGTTCCCATTTCGGCCGCAAAAAACCAGGGCATCCAGGAGCTTATCGAGCATGCCATACATATCGCGAAATATCAGGAGAAGCCCACGAGACAGGACTTCTGCGACCAGAATGAACGGGGCGGCGCCGTACACCGCTGCCTTCATGCGGTGATGCATCTCTTTGAGGATCACGCCGAAGCCGCGGGTATCCCTCTTCGTTTTGCCGCAGGCAAGGTTATAGAGGGCGACGAGCAGATACTCGCCGAGCTGAATCCAGACCAGAATGAACGGGAGCTGCTGGAGCATCTGACACTGCAGCTTGAAAAGGAATGCGGCATGGATAAGAACGCAGCCATGGCCGACATGCGTTTTTCCTTTATTATGAAGGCCTGTGATGCCTGCGTCGTTAAGCCCCTGGAAAACAAGGGCCGGGCCAAAAGCCTTAAGATCGACCGGATACTTACGGGCAAATATACGGCAATACCCATTTTCATAGCTATAATGGGCCTGGTCTTTTTCCTTACGTTCAATGTTATAGGCGCCTGGCTCCAGGACCTCCTGGCCAGCGGCATCGGTCAGCTGACGGAAATGACGGACAAGGCGCTCCTATCGGCCGGGGTCAGCGATGTGCTCCACGGCCTTTTAATAGACGGTATATTTGAAGGCGTGGGAAGCGTCCTCAGCTTTATCCCTATAATCGTTACAATGTTCTTCTTCCTGTCGCTGCTGGAGGACAGCGGATATCTTGCCCGTGTTGCATTTTTCATGGACAAGCTTCTGAGAAAACTGGGACTTTCCGGCCGAAGCATCGTTCCGATGCTGATCGGCTTCGGCTGCACGGTACCCGCAGTAATGTCGTCCCGTACGCTGCCAAGCGAACGCGACCGTAAGATGACGATCCTGCTGACGCCCTTCATGAGCTGTACCGCAAAGCTGCCCATCTACGCCTTTTTCGTGGACGCGTTTTTTGTGAAATATAAGGCGCTGATCATGATCGGCTTATATCTGACGGGGATCGTTATCGGTATCCTGGTGGCGTTGCTTTATAAAAAAACCATGTTCCGGGGCGAGTCGGTCCCCTTTGTGATGGAGCTGCCCAATTATCGTCTGCCGAGCCCCCGGAACGTGGCGCAGCTGTTATGGGAAAAAGCAAAAGACTTTTTGCAGCGGGCGTTTTCGGTGATCCTCATCGCCTCCATCGTGGTGTGGTTTTTGCAGAGCTTTGATTTCCGCTTCCATTTTGTAACGGATTCCCACGGCAGTATTCTTGCCGCCATCGCGGGCGTGCTCGTGCCGCTTTTCAATCCTTTGGGTTTAGGCGATTGGAGGATCGTCACCTCGCTCATCAGCGGTGTGATGGCAAAAGAAAGCGTGGTTTCGGTGCTGGAGGTGCTCTTCGGGGCGGAGGGCGGCGTGGCTGCGGTTATGTCTGCGCTCCCGGCCGCTTCTCTTTTGGTGTTCAGTTTGCTGTATACGCCCTGTATTGCCGCCGTCGCCTCCATTCG
>JAFRYJ010000114.1 GCA_017437705.1 Lachnospiraceae bacterium | reverse complement strand
CCGGCCCGTGCCTTCGCCGTTTCCAGACCGTCCAGCTTGTCCTGGGTGATATGGACGGTGACATCATAGCCGCCCTTCATGAAGATATCGATGACCTCGCAGAGCTTCGGCTGTATCGCTCCCTTGCCCGATACCTTATTTACGATAAATAACATTTTTTTCATCTGGTGCTTTCGCCTTTCTCTGCAAATGCCTTTATAAGTGTGAGGAAACGCTCCCTCGTATTTTCGTATGAAAAGTCTTTAAGCCTTCTGTCCTGGCCCTCGATGATCTGTGCGCGGAGCATGTCATCCTTCATCACCCGGTCCATGATGCCGGCCGTAACAAGGGGATCCTTCTTCCCGAGCACGATGCCGCTCCCACCCATGGTCCCGGGAACTGCGGCTGCTCCGTATGTTATCACCGGCACTTTGAAGGCCATGGCCTCCAGCAGGGGCACGCAGAAGCCCTCGTGCTCGCTCATGCACAGGAACAGTGATGCCGTCCTGTAAAAGGCCAGGATCTCCGGGAACCGGAGCTCCGAAAGGAACTCCACGTCTTCAGCGCCGGCTTCGTTCACATAGTCCCTGAGCATGCTTAGATAAATGCTCTTCTCCTCGCAGGAGCCGATGAGTATGAGCCGTGCTCCGCTGTCGTAATATTTCTTGTAGCAGGCAAAGGCCCTTATGATGTCCTCCTGGCACTTGTTCGGCGCCAGCCTTCCCACAAAGAGCACGTTCGTTCTGCCGTCGCTGTACTTGTTAATGATATCCGCATCCGGCTCCCTTTCGTAATCTTCAAAGGGAATGACTATGGGCAGCACGTCGACGTCACAGTCGAAGCCCATATCGAGAAGCTCCTGACGGTTGTACTCCGAATCCGCCAGGCAGTAGTCCACCTTCCCCGCCATGGCCTGAAGCTCGCGCCGTCCCTGCCTGCAGAGCATTCGTGATGTATCGTCGAAGCCCTCAAAAAACTCCGCCGGTGTGATGTTGTGATAGTCCATCACCTTCCGGCAGTTGAATTTTATGAACCTTCTGTTGAGGCGGCTTCCGGTGGACATGTGATAGATGATGATGTCCTCCGGCGTAAGCGCCGGCATCCTCTCCCAGGACAGCACCTCCGTCTTTTTTACGTTGGCGGCTATATGCTCGGCGAAAATGCCTGTCTCGTACCCGGCTTCCTTCAGGATGTCGTTGAGAGCAAAGGCGTGATTGCCTACGGCATCACCGTGCTTTGCCGTGGTCAAAAGCTGAAATATCCTCATTTCCCGGCACCCTCGGCTTTTTCCTTAAGCTCCGCGATCTCTTTTTCAAGCCCGGCTATGCGGTCGTCCGTCTCCCTGATATATGCGCCGATAAACTCGAAAAGCTCCGCCATATCCATATTTACAACGTTCTGCTGGCTAACGCCCGGCGCGGTCTGGAAGGAGATCATATGCCTGATGACCCTCTTCATGGCCTTCTTGCCGCCGGTGATGACCGGGAACGGATCCACGTTATATTCATTTTCAAGGGCATTAAGTCTTGATTCGAATTCCACGATGTCAAACCCTTCGGATCTTTCGCGGGCCTTGCTGCTTTTACCCTTAAAATCGGGCAGGTCCGACGTGAGGCCTCTGGCCTTTATATCGGCCCGGATCTCCTCCATTATCTTCTCAACATCGACTGAATTGATCTCTGCCATCTTAACTCTCCTTATTTTTACCCATAGATAAGAATATTTTACTTTTTGACACATTTTATTGCAATATGGTTTTCCCGTGCTATAATCATTAAGACGCGCTCCCGGTGCGGCTTTGCGCCTGCCGTCGTGGCTGTCAGACAGTTCGAGACCATCCTGTCTATAAACAAAACTAGGGGAGATTCACTTTATGAATATTAAAAATTCAAGCACCGGCAGCACCGGTACCTGGTCACTTTCGCAGAAGATAGCCATTTCGGGTATCTTCATGGCCGTTTATGTCATAACGGTCTATCTTACACAGAGCTTTTCATTCGGAGCCTATCAGATCCGCATAGCAACAGCCATCTATGCGCTCAGCTGGTTTTTCCCGTTCCTCATCCTGCCCCTCGGTGCGGCAAACTGTCTGTCGAACCTGTTATTCGGCGGGCTGGGGCTGCCGGACATCATCGGCGGGTTTATTATCGGAGTTCTGACCACATCCCTGGTAGTTCTTATAAAGAAGCTTAAGCTGCCCAACTGGCTGGCGGGGCTTCCCGTGTTCCTGGTGCCGGGCTTCGGCGTTCCGGTGTACCTGCACATCATCCTGGAAATGCCCTACTGGGTGCTCACGGCAAGCCTTCTGGTGGGACAGCTGGTGGCCGGCGTCGTGGGATCGCTGCTGGTCGTATCACTCTCAAAGACAAAAGTATTCTCCGGAGGAGGTAATTGATAATGCGTACGGAAGAAGAACTTAAGGGCCTGACCCTTCTCGGCAATAAGGCAACAAAGTATCGTGATGACTATGCGCCCGAGGTGCTGGAGACCTTTGTTAACAAGCATCCCGACCGGGATTATTTCGTAAAATTCAACTGCCCCGAGTTTACTTCGCTCTGCCCCATGACGGGCCAGCCGGACTTCGGCACGATCTACATTTCGTATGTGCCCGATATTAAGATGGTTGAGAGCAAGTCCCTTAAGCTTTATCTGTTCAGCTTCAGGAACCACGGAGATTTCCACGAGGACTGCGTGAACATCATCATGGACGATCTCATCAAGCTGATGGATCCGAGATACATCGAGGTCTGGGGCAAGTTCAATCCCAGGGGAGGCCTCTCCATCGATCCCTACTGCAATTACGGCAGGCCCGGGACGAAATGGGAAAAGGCCGCTGAGGACCGCCTTCTGATGCATGATGTGTATCCGGAAAATGTAAAGGCGAGAAGCTGACTGAAAACTCTCCCTCATCTGTTCCGTTCCTTACGGCCGGAGCATGATGCAGGAGAGTTTTCTGAATAAGCGGACATTTACCTGATTCAAAGCCATATGGCAAATTTCGGTGATGCGAATTTTGTCGAAGAAATTGTGAAGAATAATTATTGATAAATTCTGTATGCTTTCTTATAATATATTTATGAAAGGAGGCGCACGAAATGGCACAGACTGTAAATGTGAATATAAAAATGGATGCAGATGTCAAGAAAAAAATGGAAAATGCCTGTGCCGACATGGGCCTGTCTATGAGCGCCGCATTCACTATCTTTGCTAAAAAGGTCGGCCGGGAAAGAAGGATCCCTTTTGAGATCACTGCCGATCCGTTTTATTCCGAAAGCAACATCCGTTATCTTGAAATGAAGCTTGATGAATATAAAAAAGGCCTGCTGAAATTTGAACAGCATGAACTTATAGAGGATTGAAGACAGCTAAATGTCATTGATACTGCAATGGAGTCAGGATGCATGGGATGAATACCTGTATTGGCAGGTTTGGGATAAAAGAATACTGAAACGCATTAACCTGCTTATCAAAGATATTATGCGGGATCCTTTCAGCGGTGTCGGAAAACCGGAACCGTTAAAAGGAAACCTCCGCGGATTCTGGAGCCGCCGCATTAACGATGAGCACAGACTGGTCTATGCAGTTAAACACGACAGTGTCTGCATAATTTCCTGCCGTAACCACTATTTATAAAATGAATATTACATGACAAGACCAAAACAGCCCTGTGCTTTCGCACAGGGCTGTTGAACATTTACAGTATCAGTAATCTACATCCGCGCTCATCCATTTGATGGCCTGGCCGGGGCAGTTGTCGATAACGTACTGAACGTCATCCAGGCACGCCCTGGTGGGTCTTTCAATGGCTTCAGACTTGTAGTTGTCATCCATTCTGAAAACAGAAGGACATGTGTATTCACAAAAACCGCAGCTTATACACTCGCTTTTATCTACTACAACCTTCATTTCTTCTCCTCCTGTTTATCCGATCTTAACTACAATAGTTATGCACTATTTGCGGGGAAATGTCAAATATTAACACAAAGTTTAATAACCGATCTCTCTGCTGTCGAGAAGCCTGTAATCACAAAAGTCCGCTCTTTTATCCATAAGCCTGTCCGCATGATCAAGATCCATGCAGCCGGGGATCCTCCCGATGGAGAAGCCGGTATCTTTATGGCGCTCGTATTCTCCGTTGACATTTACATAATCATCGGCCGGTCTCGAGTAGATCAGCTCCTCAAGGGCTGTATCCGGTTTTCTGATAACAATGTCTTCAAACGCCGTTACCAGATAGGAAGTATCCGTTTCTCCCCTTTCATTCTCAAACACCGCTTCAAAAGTATAAAACAACAGGTTTCCGTCATTATTTCCATAAAGCTTTACGGATACCAATTTATATTCTTTAAGCACGGCGCTTTCGGCTTCCTTTGCCTTCTCCTCTATGTCTGCCGATGCTTCTTTAAGCAGGTCCTCGAAATATGTCCTTCCCTCGATAAGCTCGGAGATATTCGTAATGCCGTTAAGCCCGGTGATATTGATCACTCTTTTTGAATAATGATAGCCTTCCGGTACTTTGCGCTTATAGACAGGTTCAGCGGCAGCGTTCCGGAGCATGACGATAAGGCATATTATTACCAGCACAGCGGCAAAAACGCGGGATCTGTTGAAACCCGAACGCTCCTTTTTCTCATCTGTGATCCTGTGAGTTTCCGTCTCCGGCGTTTTTTCAACAACCGTCAGCGGCTCCTCCCTGTATCCGCAGTATTCGCAATGCACTGCACCGGATCCTCGGTCTGTCCGGAGCAATGCACCGCAGTTGGGACATTTATTGATCTTCATTTCAGCTGCCTCCTGTCTGCCCCTCTGCTTTAATGCAGTCTTTAATATGTCACCCTAACCTTAATTACTGTACACATTTATTATAACGCCGTTAATGCCTGCTTCACATGGCGCACAATGCGTAAACCGCGTCATCCGCATGCATCTGCTGCGTTTTCAGTTATTTCGATCCCCGGACAGGCACAAAAATGCGGCAGTTACCCGCCGCATTTCATCATCCTGTATTGCCTGACATCTTACCTCAGCGGCACCTTCGAGATCACCGCGCCGTCGCCGGCGTCCTCTTTGGCTGCCGCCTCCGCGTCGGAAATCGTTTCATAGCCGGGCACATAGCCGAACTTTATCTCGTTGCCTGCGCCGCCGATAACATTCAGCCATTCGCCGAAGATGGCTGCCTTCCCGTATACGACCGCTTCCGCATCACCAGGCTCCCGGGCTATCACGTGGTCGAATCTGACAGCCATCACCGTGCCGGCCGTGCCGCCCTTTTTCCCTTTAAACGATGCTTCGTAAATGCAGTAGACCGCGTTTTCATTGTCGCCTTTTGATGCCAGGATCATCTCCACGGGCTCGTAATCCGTAAGGTCCGCATAGTCCGCGGTACCTGCATTCTTCTCGATTATCGGATCCGCCGCATCCACCAGCGTATAGATCACCTCGTCGGTAAGCTCCCCGCTGTCCGCGATGCAGGTCTTAAGGCCTGTGACCGTGTAGTTGCGCACTTTTGCCGTATAAATATATCCCTCCGGCTGGGTATCGATCTTGACAGAAACGGTATCGCCTTCCTTAAGGTTCTCCGTCTGGTTTATCGTGAAATCCTTAAGGCTGAAGGGCAGGGGCTCCCCGTCCTCCCCGATCTCCTTTATGGTAAAGACAGCCTTCCCGCTGCCGGTATCGCCCTCAAATGCCACGTCCAGATAGTTGAAGGGATTGATGGCTACGTCCTCTTTCTTCTCTGTAAAGATGAGGACCGCACAGGCGATTATGACGCCCAGGCAGATGATCGCCGCTATAAGCATCCAAATGGAACTCTTTTTCTTTTTTGAAGATCCTGACATGTCAAACTCCTTCACAGGTGCCGAAATCGGGAATAAAGCTTTCTTCGGCGGTGCCTCCCTCCTGTATGTAGGCATTCTCTATGCCCAGAGACAGTGCGAAGTCCACCACCTTTTTATATTCATATGACGTTAGTTTTCTGTTTATCTCCGGATAGCCTTCGAGGCCCTCCGGCGGCGTGTACTGGTTCATGATGCTTAAGACCGGCCCGTCGCCGTAGGTATCGTACAGATACTTTATGATCTCCATGGACTCCGCCGTATGGCCCGGCAGCACCAGGTGCCTTATTATAACGCCCCTCTGCATAATGCCCCTGCCGTCGTAAACGGCGCCGCCTTTTGTCCGCATCATGGCGGCCAGAGCCTTTTTCGCGGTATCCGGATAGTCCGGCGCACCGGAATATCTTGCCGCCGTCTCCGGATACATATACTTGAAGTCCGTCAGATAAATATCCACGTACGGCTCCAGCATCTCTATGACCGACGCCTTCTCGTACCCGCCGGTATTCCATACAACAGGTATTCCCAGCCTGTTCCTGCCGGCAAGATCCAGCGCCTCCGTTATACGGTCCGCATAATGGGTGCCGGTCACCAGATTTATATTGTTCGCGCCCTTATCCCTGAGCTCCAGGAAGATCTCGGCAAGCCTCTGAACGCTTATCTCTTTACCGGCATCGCCCCGGGCTATCACGCCGTTCTGGCAGTAGACGCATTTCAGCGAACAGCCGCTGAAGAACACCGTTCCCGAGCCTTCGGAACCGCTGATGCAGGGCTCCTCCCACATATGCAGGGCCGCCCTCGCGGCTTTTATAGCATCACGCCCGCCGCAGTAACCGGCTTTAACAGCCCTGTCAGCACCGCATTCCCGCGGGCACAGGGTGCACCCGGCCGCTTTAACACCCATTAACTCCTGCGCTCCAGGTCTTCGTACTTCATGTACTTATCCAGCCAAACCAGCTCCACGGTGCCCGTGGGGCCGTTCCTGTGCTTCGAGATAAGCACCTCCATGATGCCCTTCTTGTCCGACTGGTCCTTGTTGTAGACCTCGTCTCTGTAAAGGAAGAGAACGATGTCCGCATCCTGCTCGATGGAGCCGGAATCACGAAGGTCCGAAAGCACGGGCCTGTGGTCCGGCCTCTTCTCCGGCTCACGGCTGAGCTGGGACAGGGCCACCACAGGAACGTTCAGCTCCCTGGCCAGGGCCTTTAAAGACCTGGACAGCTCCTGGATCTTCAGCTGCATTGACTCCGCCCTGGAGTTTGTCTCCATAAGCTGCAGATAATCTATAAAAACAAGCTTGATGTCGTTTTCCAGCTTATATTTCCTGCACTTCGACCTGAGCTCCGCAATGGAAATGGCCGGGGTATCGTCGATGATAAGCGCACCATTGCTGACGATCTCGGCGCCCTCCACCAGCATCTCCCAGTCCGCCGTGCGCAGGTTGCCTGTCTTCAGCGACTGTGAATCGATCCTGGATTCCATGGAAAGGAGCCTGCTAACAAGCTGCTCCTTCGACATCTCGAGGCTGAAGATGACCGCCGGTATTTTGTTCTTTATGCTGACGTTGTCCAGTATGTTAAGCGCAAAGGCCGTCTTGCCCATGGAAGGCCTGGCAGCCAGCAGGATAAGGTCGGAATTCTGGAAGCCCGCCGTCTTGTAATCCAGGTCCTTGAAGCCCGTGGCTATGCCAGTAACGTTGCTCCTGTTCTTCGATGCCAGCTCGATCCTTTTGATGGCCTCCACCACGATATCCTGAATCGGCACGAAATCGTTGCCGGTCCTCTTCTGCAGAAGATCGAACATGTTCTTCTCCGTGTCCTCCAGGATCTTGTCCAGGGGCTCCTTGTCCTGATAGCAGTCGTTGGCCAGCTCCTCGTGCATGCGGATAAGCTTCCGCATCATGCTCTTCTCGTAAACCGTGCGGGCATAGTACTCCGCATTAGCCGAGGTGGGAACGTTCTCCACAAGACCGCTTATGAATTCGGGGTCGGCCATCTCCTCCGGCAGCTCCTTAGCCTTAAGCTTCTCCGAAAGGGTGATGATGTCCACCGGCCTGCCCTCGTTATTAAGTTCGACGATGGCATCGAAAAGGATGCCGTATCTCTGCATATAAAAATCGCTGCCCTTTATTATGCCCGACGCCTTTATGACCGCATCCGGATCCATGAACATGGAGCCGATGACGGCCCGCTCGGCATCATCGCTGTGGGGCATGACTCTTTTTATAACGGTCTCATCCATTTATTTATCCTTCCACGACATTGACGGTAAACTTCGCCGTCACCCTGGGGTGTACCTTATATGCAACGTCCACCGGACCCACGGCCTTGATGGCCTCGGGGAGCACTATCCTCTTCTTGTCCAGGTCCATGTTCAGCTGCTCCTTCGCCTTCTCGGCGATCTCCTTTGAAGCCACGGAGCCGAACACCTTGCCGTTGTCGCCCATCCTGATGGGGATCGTTACGGTGCTGCCGTTAAGGGCCGCCGCAAAGGCCAGGGCGTCCTGATACTGGGCCTCCGCCAGTTTTTCCTCGTTGGCCTTCTTAAGCTTGAGGTCGTTCAGATTCTTCGCATTGGCCTCGATGCCAAGCTTTTTCTTGAAAATGAAATTCCTTGCATATCCGTCGTTTACTTCAACGATCTCGCCCTTCTTGCCGAGGGTCTTCACGTCTTCAATCAAAATGACCTTCATTATATCTCTCCTTCGTTCTTCATGCGTCTGAGTTCCATCTTCACGTTGTTCATGGCAGACTCGGTGCTTATATCCTTAAGCTGCGCACCGGCCATGGTGGAATGGCCGCCGCCGTTGAATTTCTCCATTACCAGCTGCACATTTATGTCGCCCATGCTCCTGGCGCTTATGAATATGGTGTCGTTCACCTTCGTGAATACGAATGATGCCTTCACTCCGGCGATGGACAGCAGCTCGTTGGCCGCCTGGGCCCCGATGATAGCCGGATCCGACACACCCTCGTCGCTGCATACCGCAAAGGCGAATTCGTTGTCGAAGAGCTCCGTGGTGCCCACCGTCCTGGCCTTGGCGCGGAATGTGGCAACATCATCCGAGAGCATGCGCCTTACATCGGTGATGTCCGCGCCGCTGCCCTTCAGGAATGCCGCCGCCTCGAAGGTACGAACCGTGGTGCGGGATACGAAATTGTTTGTATCCACCATGAGGCCGCCGTACATCGTATTGGCTTCTTCCCTTGTAAGCTTCACCTTTTCGTCGATGTAGACAAGGATGTCTATTACCATCTCCACCGTGGAGGATGCGAAGGGCTCCACATAGGAAAGCACCGCGTTCTCTATGCTGTCCTTGGATTGTCTGTGATGGTCCAGGAGCACCGTCGTATGGGACTTCTCCACCAGCTCCGGACACTCCGTCATGGCCGCTTTGTTGACGTCTACGATGACAAGCGCCGTCTTATCGTCCATAAGCTGCATCGCCCTGTCGTTTCCGATAAACATATCCGGTTCGCAGTTCGGGCTGGCTTTAAGCTTCTCCAGGAAGGGCCTTACGCTCTTCGTAACGTCGTTGAAAACTATATGGGGCTTTTTGCCCAGGACCTTCGCGGCCCTTGAGATACCTACTGCCGCGCCCAGGGAATCCATGTCGCCGGTCTTGTGGCCCATGATGATGACCCTGTCCTTCGTCTCCAGAAGCTGCCTCAAGGCGTGGGCCTTTACACGGGCGCGGACGCTGGAGTTCTTCTCCACCTGCTTCGCCTTGCCGCCGTAATAGGAAATGTTGTTCTTCTGCTTGATGACGGCCTGGTCGCCTCCTCTGCCCAGGGCCAGGTCGATGGCGTTCCTCGCCCACTCCTGTGCCTGGGCGTATGATGCCGCGTCGGCGCCGATGCCTATTGAAAGGGTGACCTCTATGGAGTTGCCCATGTTCAGCTCCCTTACCTCGTCCAGGATGGAGAACTTGTTCTCCTGGAGGCTGCGGAGATGCTTCTGCTGCATCACGAACGTGAACCTGTCGTTCTCGGTACGGTTCAGGATCGCATCATAACCGTTGAAATACTTGGCGATATCCCTTTCGATGACGGCCGCCAGCATGGCTCTCTTTTCCTTGTCCGTGGAATCCAGCACATCGTCGTAATTGTCGATGTAAACGATACCGCAGATGAGCCTCTGCTCCAGATTCTCCTTTACGTAGGAGCGCAGCCTCGTCTCGTCGAAGAGATAAAGGGCCATGATGTACTCGTTCTTCTGCCTGTCGACCTTCAGTGCCTCCGCGTCCTTCTCGTTGGAACGGTTGAGCTCGATCTTCTTGACCTTTACCCTGTAGTAGGCCCTGTCGTGAGTGATGTACTCCGTTATCTGGGACTCCTTCGCGGGAAGCTTATCCCTGGTAAGGTCCTTGAACAGGTACTCGATGCCGTTGACAGCCAGGTTGTAATCCTTTATCTCCTTGAAGGCGCCGTTGCACCAGATAAGCTTGCCCTTCTTATCCAGGATCGCGTAGGGGATCTCCAGATTATAGATAAAATCGTTCTGGACGTGCTTGTACTCCATGGAGAAATCCAGCATATCCTTTAGGATCCGCTTCCTTGTGTACCTGTAAAAGATGAGGGCCATTATAACGACCACAAGGCCCAGGCCCGCAGTGATGAAGCCAGGGATATAATGCTCCCAGACAACAAAGCCGATGCCGCAGGCCGTAAGGATGCATCCGACGATGATGAATCCTATGAATGTATTCTGCAGTTTATCTTCTATTCCTTTTTTCTGTTCCATATCATTATCCGTCCCTGCACATGTTTTATTGCATGACTAATAAGAGGCATCGCCTCGATAGACATATATTATAACATGTTTTCATACAAAATATACAGCAATGTATTTGAGGCGTTTGACCGCAAAATCACCCGGTATTATACTGAAAAATACAATGAAAACCGCTTAGCTTTGAAAAAGGAGGTCCGGAAATGAAAAAAGCTTATGTATTCCTGGCCGAGGGCTTTGAAGAGGTGGAGGCCCTCACCTGTGTCGATATCTTAAGACGTGCCGGCGTCAATGCCGTTACCGTATCGGTGTCCGGAGACAATGAGGTCACCGGTTCCCACCGCATCCCCGTGGTGGCGGACTGCATGTTCGCCGACATCACCGATGATGCCGATCTGCTCGTCCTTCCCGGCGGCATGCCCGGGGCGACTAATCTGCGGGCCCACGAAGGCCTGTGTGAGCTGCTTCTGAAACAGGAAGCCGAGGGCCGTATCGTGTCAGCCATCTGCGCATCACCCGCCATAGTACTTGGACCCCTGGGCCTTCTTAAAGACAGGGAAGCCACCTGCTATCCCGGTATGGAAGGCACTCTTTTTTGCAGGGAAACAGTAAAGGATAAGAACGTTGTCGTATGCAATAACGTTGTAACCAGCCGCGGACCCGCCACGGCCATGGATTTTGCCCTGGCGCTGACGGAAGCGCTCTGCGGAAAAGAAGTAAAGGATAAGATAGCAGCGGGGCTGCTGAAATAAAGATCATTGCACGGCGGCGTGCTGATGAGTCTTCAGCCCGATCAATAAAAGCCGCCCTTTGAAACCATAAATAACCGGAAAAACGATATGTCTCACAAAAGCAGCTTTACGGAAGGTCCGATATTAAAGCCCCTGCTTTTATTCGCAGGGCCCATATTTCTTGCACTTTTTCTCCAGGCCATGTACGGGGCCGTGGATCTTCTTGTGGTGGGACAATTTGCGGAATCCGCCGACGTTTCGGCTGTCGCCACCGGCACCCAGATCATGAATACCATCACTTATTTCATGAACAGCCTGGCAATGGGAACCACAATTCTGCTGGGTCAGCAGATAGGCGAGGGAAAGCCCGAGGAGGGCGGCCGCACCGTAGGCGCGTCCATCATCCTTTTTGCATGCATCGCGCTTATCAGCACGGTGCTGATACTCATCTTCGCCCCGCAGCTGGCCGGGCTTCTTAACGCTCCTGAGGAAGCGTTCTCCCGAACCGTCTCCTATGTAAGGATATGCGGCGGAGGCACCATCGTCATCATTTCCTACAACCTGATCGGATCTATCTTCAGAGGCATGGGAGACTCCCGTACGCCCCTTGTGACCGTTGCCATCGCATGCGCCATAAATATCGCCGGCGACCTCCTGCTGGTAGCCGTGTTCCATATGGGCACCAGGGGTGCGGCCATCGCCACCGTATCTGCCCAGGCGGTCAGCGTCATCGCCTCATATTTTCTGATACGGAAAAAGCAGCTGCCCTTCGAAATGAAGCGGGAGTTCATATGCCCCGACGGGCCCGTTATCAAAAAGGTAGTCGGCCTCGGCCTTCCGCTGGCGCTGCAGAACTTCCTTGTAAACATCTCGTTCCTGGTGCTCCTTGCCATCGTGAACGATATGGGCCTTGCGCAGTCTGCCGGCATGGGCACCGCCCAGAAGGTCTGCACCTTCATCATGCTGGTATCGCTGGCCTTCAGCCAGGCCATGTCCGCCTTTGTGGCCCACAATTACGGGGCCGGGCGGATGGACAGGGCGCGGAAAGCACTGTATTACGGCATCGGTGCGTCGCTTGTCATGGCGGTATTCATGTTTTATCTGGGATTTTTCCACGGAGACATGCTGACGGGCATCTTCTCGGCGGATCCCGAGGTGGTGCAGCAGGGCTTTCTTTATCTTAAAGCTTACGCCATCGACTGCTTCCTTACGGCCATCTTCTTCTGCTTCATCGGCTTCTACAACGGTATCGGCATGACGCGCTACGTTATGATAATGGGCATTTTGAGCGCCTTCTGCGTGAGGATCCCCGTGTCGTACTTCATGAGCCGCATGGAGGGCGCCACCCTTTTTCATATCGGACTGGCGACCCCCTGCGCATCGCTATTGCAGACCATCATGTGCATAGCAGGAATGTTCTATGTAAAGAAGAAATTCGGGCTGGGGAAATACGGCAGCCTCTCGGCAGAGTTTCCTGATGAGCTCCTGCAGGAGCCTGATGATACAGAAACAACGGCTGAAGATTTGTGAGGTGAGATAAATGCAGGAAATAAAAATATATGTCGGTCTCAATGATTCGGAGAGCCTTGATCAGAAATTTGATTCATCCGTTTATATTTCGCTCCTGAAGAATATATGCTTCGCCTACCGCGTTCCCTTCTCCTTCAACATGGTCGAGGGCGGATACTTCCACGAAAACGGCGAGTATACCCAGGAAAACACCCTGGTGCTCACCCTTATCGACGTGGACGGGGAGGTCGCAGAGGAAATAGCTAAGGATCTGTGCGCTTTCTTCCATCAGGAATCGGTGCTTATGACTGCTTCGGATCTAAAAGCCGTCTTTATACAGGAAAAACTGACCGTCGACTGATCGGAAAGGCCGTCGGCATCACAGTGTATGAACAAGAAGAAGGAGGCTTCGGAATGATCCGGAGCCCCTGATTAGTTTAACATATCTAAGCTTTAGAGCGATTCGGTCTTTCCCTGAAAACGCTCACGGAATACCAAAGGCGTATCCCCTGTGTACTTTTTGAATGTCGCATAAAAGTATTGCAGGTTCTCATAACCAACGCGCAGTGCGACCTCTTTTATACTGATCGTTTCAAAGATCAACAGCCGTTGTGCTTCGCCCATTCGCAGATCAATAATATATTGATTTACACTGTAACCTGTATGTTCTTTAAACTTTCTGTCTAAATAATACGGGCTTATAAAAAACATCTCCGACAGCCTGCTGAGAGTGATCTTCTGCCAGTAATTCCCATTGAGCCATTCTGTTACATTATTGATCGTATTGTCGTTGCGCAGATCTTGTTTCCGTGCTTTTTTTATCACCGACTGCCGTTCAACTATCCCTGTAATGATGTCCAGAAGAGCCGATTGTAAATAATTACATGCATGGATCTTTTCTTCGTCCTGCCAATGCAGAGCAAGGTATGAAAAAATCTCAGAAAGAATCCCCTCATCTTCACCGGATTGAAAAACCGGTTTGGAATCTCCGGGCAACAGGCAGTTTGGACGATCCCGGATCTCGCTGACACCGGAGAAAGAAATGCATATCTGGCGCAGAGGCCGATCCGGTTCAGCCTTCTCAGCGTGTATCTGTCCGGCGTTTTTTATGACGATATCTCCGGGATGCATGGGATATGTCCTGCCGTCAAAATAACACACCCCGCACCCACTGAGTATGAATGATATCTCCAGCTGCATATCATGCGTATGCAGGGGAAATGCCCAATCCTTCTGTTCCCCTGTGTCTATCTCCACAATATTATGAATAGCTATCGTTTCCGGATGATACACCATACAAATTACCCCATTAATGCGTAAATAACATAAAAAGAACGCAATATTTTATAATACACGACTGAAATACGGCAAAACACCGGATAAAATGCCGCAAGATAACAAAATAGCAAGCTTTTTTTTCAGAATAGATTTTATCAAACGATACAGGGATAATCAATAAACAAAAAATCGGAGGTAACATTGATGAAAGCAGCTATTTATCACGGCATAGAGAACGTAACGGTTGAAGAAGTGCCCATGCCCTCATGCGGAGAACGGGATGTTCTGATCAAAAACGTCAGAGGCAGTATATGCGGAACCGATATCGGCGCATATTACCACGGAGGAGAAGATGCCGGAATTTTCCCCGGCCATACATTCGGACATGAAATGTCATCCGTAGTGTATGAAGTCGGTCCCAATGCCGATCCCGCTATTAAAGCAGGCATGCGTGTATTCCCCAACCCCTGCCTGCGCAGGCCGGCAGACTGCGGCATGTCATTGCTTGAGATCTGCGATGAATGCGGCGGTTTTTCTGAATATGTTCAGATAGAAGAGGCAAAACTGGATTACAATCTTTTTGAATTGCCGGACAATGTTGATTTTGACGAGGCAGCCATAATAGAGCCCTTTTCCGTTGCAATGCATGGTGTCAACAAAGGCAGGATATGTGCTGAAGATAAGGTGCTGATCTTCGGTGCCGGCAT
>JAFRYJ010000113.1 GCA_017437705.1 Lachnospiraceae bacterium | reverse complement strand
CGGCTACGTCTTTGTTATGCGGTCAAAACATATGAAAACGCTGATTCGCCGTAGAAAGGCGGAAAGGAGCGGGCTTGAAGGAAATAGCTGTATACGGCAAGGGAGGCATCGGAAAATCCACGCTGTCTGCCAATATATCTGCAGCCCTGGCCATCAGGGGGCGGAAGGTGCTTCAGATCGGCTGCGATCCCAAGCATGATTCCACAAAGCTTCTGATGGGCGGAAAGAAGCTTACGACTGTCCTGGACCATATTCGGGACACTTCTCCAGCTGATTATTCGCTCAAAGAGGTGCTGGGCCGGGGCTTTTATGATATAGGCTGCATTGAAGCAGGCGGACCGAGGCCCGGTGTGGGCTGCGCGGGAAGGGGCATCATAACGGCCTTTGAGATGCTGGACAGATTTCACCTTAAGGACAATTACGACAATATCGTTTACGACGTCCTGGGCGATGTGGTCTGCGGCGGCTTTGCCGTGCCGATCCGCAGCGAGTACGCCGACGCCGTATTCGTTGTAACGTCCGGTGAATTCATGTCGATCTATGCGGCCAACAATATTCTGAAAGGCATAAGGAATTACGACGGCGGCAGAAGGAGAGTGGCCGGCATCATTTATAATTCCAGGAATGTGGCAGGCGAGGATGAAAGGGTAGAGAGGTTCGCGGAGGCGGTTGAGCTTCCCGTAATTAAAAAGATACCCAGGGATGACGCATTCGCGGAAGCCGAAAGGGCCAACAGGGTCCTCATGGCCATGGAAGGCCCGGACCATGACGGACTTCAAAAGGTTTTCCTTGATATAGCGGATCTTATTATATCGGACTGCAGCCTCTATGAGGCAAAGCCTGTCGATGAGGACGAACTGGAGGACATCATTCTGCACGGCGGTAAGGGAGGATCGGATAAAAAGGCGGAGGAAGCTTTTGAAACGCAGGTCAGCGAAGAACTGTCAGAGACCTACGACCCCGGATACATGTCAAAAAACGTCTTAAGGCGGGAACCACTCCACGGATGCGCCTTCAACGGCGCGGTGTGCATGGCCGTACATGTAAGGGATGCGGTGATCCTGGCCCATTCTCCCAGGAGCTGCGCATATATTTCGTATCAGACCATCAGTTCAACCATGAGGAGACGCCTTTATGAGCGTGGAGTACCCATGGGTTCTGCGGAGATACCGGCTCTTGCATCCACAGACATGAACGAGAGCGACATGGTGTTCGGAGGCCTGGAAAAGCTGGAGGAGACCGTTGGCGGGATCCTCAGCAGGAAAAACAGGCCGGCTGCCGTGATCGCAGTCAGCGCATGTCCTTCGGGCATCATCGGTGATGATATAGAAAAGATACGCTCCATGTCCACGCCGGAGGTGCCGGTGGCGGCGATACGGGCGGACGGAAACCTTACAGGAGATTATCTGCAGGGCATGCTGATGCTTTATACGCAGCTGGCGCTGCAGACCGTGGACAGAAACGTGAAGCCTGAAAAGAACGTAGTTAATATAGTTTTCGAAAAGGTGGTATGCCGGAATACCGAGAGCAATTTCCGCCTGATAAATGGATATCTGGAAAGGATGGGCGTGTCGGTAAACTGCAGGTTTCTTTGCAATACATCGTACGCCTCGATAAGGGACTTCTGCAGGGCGGAGCTGAACCTGCTGGCTTATAAAGATTATACCGGCATGATCCTGGAGGATTTCTTCGAAAAGAATTACGGCTGCAGGTTTTATGAGGATCAATTCCCCGTGGGTTTTGCCCAGACGGAAAAGTGGCTGCGGGGGCTGGCAGACCATTTCGGCCGCCCTGATGCGGCGGAAGAGATCATAAGTGAGAACAGCATCATTTATGAGAAAAAGGTGCGTGATGCCAGGGAAAAGGTCGAGGGAAAGAGCCTTGTGATAATAACCTATAATTCCGACATCGACTGGATACTCAGGGCGGCGCTGGACGCCGGCATGAGGATCCTCAAGATCTGCAAGCTGGACTTCTCACAGGACGACGGCTTCCGGACGCAGCTTGAGGAAGTCGGGAGCATACCTCTGGAGGAGGACTACGACAGGAATAAGAGAACGGAAGACGTGGAGGCGCTTAAACCGGATATCGTCCTGTCCAATTACGCATCGGACGAGACCGGCGGGGGATGCATAAACGACACGATCCCCATGTGCCCCGACGCGGGATTTTTTACGGGCATCGATCTGGTGATACGCTGGGGAGGTCTGCTTAAAAAAGGAGGAGAGGAGGAATGGAAGGATGACAGAAGACTATTTGAAGAATATTATGCCTGACAGCATCTCCGGCCTGATCTTTGCCTTTGAAGGCATCAGGGACACGGCCGTCCTTCTGAACGGCCCTACCGGCTGCAAGTTTTACCATTCCGCCACCTCTGATAACCAGGTCATGAGGAAGTTCGAGTACGATCCGCTTAATTACCCGGAGGAGCTGTATTTCGGACAGCCCAGGGTGCCCTGCACCTACCTGGACAAAAGGGATTATGTTTACGGCAGTGAAGACAAAGTAAAGGAAGCGCTTTCTT
>JAFRYJ010000112.1 GCA_017437705.1 Lachnospiraceae bacterium | reverse complement strand
TACTCCTCTTTCAGGTAGTCATGCCCTGCTTTATATCCTTTCCTTTTCTCTTCCTCCGTTTCATTATCATCTGCCCTGAAGGAAACGCCTCCGGTCTCGACGATCACATTGACCTTTGATTTTGCTCCGTCCTCTTCCGCCCGCCTCAGTCCGGTCATGACCTCGACCATATCCCTTGTGGCCTCCTGATGGCTGCCCTCCAGGTTGGAGCCCACAAAATAATACATGATGGTAGCATCGGCCTTTTCCTCTTCTTCGCCTGCGGCGTTTTCGCTCGTATTTCCGCTTACGGCCTCTTCGCCTGTATCCTCGCTTACGGTCTCCCTGCCCGCATCCTCGCTTACGGTCTCTTCACCCGCATCCTCGCTTACGGCTTCCCTGCCCGCATCCCCGCTTACAGGCTCGGCCGTTTCCTCACCGGCTATGTCCTCAGCGCTTACAGCCTCAGCGGCCGGATCACCCCCGCTGACAATTTCCGCCGCGGTTCTGCCTGCCGTGTTTTCCTGTGGCAGTTCTTCGGCATACGCAGGGACGGTGCCGGTCAGCATGAGTACAAATACCAGCAGCATCGCAAGCCTTTGCCTGAACAGTTTCCTATAGCTTCTTCTTTCCATTTATGCCTCCTATGTTCTGTAATGCACGGCTAATGCCGCTTTTTATAACAAGACCCCGGGCTTCTTTTTGAAACCCGGGATCTTCCACACGTTTTTATTATGCCTGTATACCCATCTCCTCGAGGGCTGCCTGGGCGGCTGCAAGCCTTGCTATCGGCACCCTGAAGGGTGAGCAGGATACGTAGTTCAGACCCACCTTGTGACAGAAGAATACGGAGGAAGGATCGCCGCCGTGCTCTCCGCAGATACCTATGCGCAGATCCGGATTGCTCTCCCTGCCCTTCTTTGTAGCCATCTCGATGAGCTGTCCCACGCCGCTCTGGTCAAGCTTTGCAAAGGGATCCGACTCATAGATCTTTGCCTTGTAGTAGGACGGCAGGAACTTGCCCGCATCATCCCTTGAAAAGCCGAAGGTCATCTGGGTCAGGTCGTTGGTACCGAAGGAGAAGAAGTCTGCTTCCTTCGCGATCTCATCTGCGGTAAGCGCTGCTCTCGGTATCTCGATCATGGTTCCTATATGATAAACGATGTCGGAGTTCCTTTCCTTTTTCACATGCTCGGCGGTCTTGATGCAGATCTCCTTCACATATTTCAGCTCCTTTGCGTCTCCGACAAGAGGGATCATGATCTCGGGCTCGATGGAAAAGCCTTCCACATCCTCAACCTCGATGGCGGCTTCCATGACGGCTCTCGTCTGCATCTCTGCGATCTCGGGATAGGTTACTGCCAGACGGCATCCCCTGTGTCCCATCATGGGATTGACCTCATGCAGGTTGTTGCAGGCTTCCCTGACCTCCTCGACGGTTATGCCCATCATGTCGGCAAGCTCCTTGATATCCTTTTCCTCAGTGGGAACGAATTCGTGAAGCGGCGGATCAAGGAATCTGATGGTGACCGGTCTGCCCTTCAGGGCGGTGTAGAGTCCCTTGAAATCAGCCTTCTGATAAGGTATCAGCTCGTAGAGAGCCTTCTTTCTTTCTTCGTATGTCTTTGAAAGGATCATCCTGCGAAGCTTCGGTATCCTGTCAGGATCAAAGAACATGTGCTCCGTACGGCACAGCCCGATCCCCTCGGCGCCGTTCCTGACTGCAGTCTCCGCATCGGCAGGCGTATCGGCATTTGTATAAACCTTGAGCTTTCTCAGAGCATCCGCCCAGCCCATAAGCCTCTTGAAGTTTCCGGAGATCTCTGCCTCGCTGGTTGCGATATCGCCCTTGTAGATCTTTCCCGTGGAACCGTCAAGCGAGATATAATCACCTTCCTTGAAGGTCTCGCCTCCGAGGGTGAAGCACTTATTCTCCTCATCCATCACTATATCGCCGCAGCCTGAGATGCAGCAGGT
>JAFRYJ010000111.1 GCA_017437705.1 Lachnospiraceae bacterium | reverse complement strand
TACTGGTGTTAATTATGGTGCTGTCCCTATCGGCCTGCGGCGGCAAGGGAAATGACGGCGGAAAAGAGAGCGGCGGATCTGCGGAGAGCAGCGAGGCCGGCGACAGTGATGCACCCGAGATCCAGGGGCTCACCTTTGAATCCGAAACAGAGCTTCTGTATGCAAAATGCTTCAGGATCTTTAAATACGAGGGCGGATATTCATACATCGAGATACCGGAGAGCGGCAATTATCTGGTCGTGCCCGAGGGCAGGGAAGCTCCGGAGGGGCTTTCAAAGGACGTTATCGTTTTGTACAGGCCTCTGGACCGCATCTATCTGGCGGCTACATCGGCCATGGCCCTTTTTGATGCCGTGGACGCGGTGGGGAACATCAGGCTTTCGGGAGCGGACATAAACAGCTGGTATATCGATTCGGCAGTTGAAGCGCTCCGCACAAAGAAGATGCTCTTTGCAGGAAAGTACAGCGAACCGGATTACGAGATGCTTATTAACGAGGGCTGCGACCTGGCCGTCGAATCCACCATGATCTACCATACCCCCAAGGTAAAGGAGATGATCGAGGACCTGGGCATTCCCGTTCTGGTGGACAGGGCCAGCTATGAGGAGCATCCCCTGGGAAGGACCGAGTGGGTGAAGCTCTACGCGGTGCTCACGGGAAAAGAGGAGGAGGCCGAGGAATTCTTCAATAAGCAGGCGGCCATTATCGAAAAGCTTAAGGATTTCGAGAACACGGGCAGGACCGTGGCGTTTTTTTACGTGAATACCGACGGCTCCATCGTTGTGAGGAATCCCGACGATTACATCGCGAAGATGATCGATATCGCCGGCGGAGTTTACGCATTTAAGGATCTGCCTGTGGATCAGGGCACATCCATAAATATCTCCATGGAGGAGTTCTACAACACGGCAGTCGATGCGGATTATCTTATCTACAACGGGACCATAGACAGCCCTTTGACATCAGTGGACGATCTTATAAAGAAGGACGCCCTGTTCAAGGATTTCAAGGCCGTTAAAGAAGGAAACGTCTATACAACGGGAAAGAGCTTCTACCAGGCTACCGATACCGTGGGCGAGATGATACTTGATATGAACCACATGCTGACAGGCGAGGAAACGGAGACCATGCGCTTCCTTACGCATATGGAATAATACCGGAAGGACATTCACATGAGTGATGCAAACACAAATGCGGAGAGCATAAACTCCTATCATAACGAGCGGTTCAAAAGGAGATCCCGATATACGCTGGTATTTATCCTGCTGGCCGCGGCGTTCCTTGCCATAACCATACTGAACATAAACACCGGGAACGTGGATATCTCCCTGGGCAACATACTTAAAATACTGTTCACCGGCAAGGGGGATCCCACGGAGGTGAACATCATCTGGAAGATCAGGCTGCCGAGAGTCTTTATGGCGGGTATTCTGGGCGGAGCCCTGTCGGTGTCGGGCTTCCTGCTGCAGACCTTTTTTGAGAACCCTATCGCCGGCCCCTTCGTTCTGGGTATATCATCCGGCGCAAAGATGGTGGTCGCTCTGGCCATGATCATCTTCATGCAGACCTTCAACGCGGTATCATCATATACGCTGATCGCGGCGGCCTTCATCGGTTCCATGATGTCGGTGGGCTTCATCCTGCTGTTCTCGCGGAGGATAAAGAACATGGCGACGCTTCTGGTGGCGGGCATCATGATCGGCTACATCTGCTCGGCCATCACGGATTTCGTCGTTACATTTGCGGCGGATTCGGATATCGTTAACCTCCATAACTGGTCCAAGGGCAGCTTTTCAGGCATGAACTGGTCAAATGTGCAGGTGGCGGCCATTGTTATAGGCATCTCGCTTATAATCACCTTTATGCTGGCAAAGCCCATCGGTGCCTATCAGCTGGGTGAGGCCTACGCACAGAGCATGGGCGTAAATATAAAGGTCTTCAGAGTGGCGCTGATCCTTCTTTCCAGCCTGCTATCCGCAACGGTAACGGCCTTTGCGGGACCTATCTCATTCGTTGGTATCGCGGTGCCGTTCCTGATAAAACGGTGCCTTAACACATCGAAACCACTGCTGGTGATCCCGGGGACCTTCCTGGGAGGAGCCGTTTTCTGCATGGGCTGCGACCTTATCGCAAGAACGGCCTTCGCACCCACGGAGCTCAACATAAGCACCGTGACGTCGATCTTCGGCGCGCCCATCGTCATTTTCATGATGCTGATGAGAAGGAGGGGCAAGTGATGGAATATTATTTCAGGACTAAGACCTCGCCATCGGCTACAACGGAAAAGCGGTGGTGGACAACATCAACATCAACATTAAGAAGGGTGAGATAATAGCCCTTATAGGACCCAACGGCGCCGGCAAATCCACGCTCTTAAAGAGCATCGCCAGGCAGCTTCAGGTGATCTCCGGAGCCATATATCTGGACGGCAGGAACATGAAGGATTATTCCTTCAGGGAGCTTTCCACAAAGATGGCCGTGGTCTTAACGGACAGGCTGAAGGTGGAGCTTATGACCTGCCACGACATAGTGGCCACAGGCAGGTATCCTTATACAGGGCGTCTCGGCACCCTTTCCAGGGAAGACGAGGACAAGGTGGACGAGGCCCTTGCCACGGTGCAGGCGCTGGATCTGGGCTCCCGTGACTTCAACGCCATATCGGACGGTCAGAAGCAGCGTGTTCTCCTTGCCAGGGCTATATGCCAGGAACCGGAGATAATCCTGCTGGACGAGCCCACATCATTCCTGGACATAAAGCACAAGCTGGAGCTTCTTTCCATCCTGGTGCGCATGGCCAGGGAAAAGGATATAACGGTCATCGCTTCGCTCCATGAGATCGATCTGGCGGAGAAGGTGGCGGACCGCATCATAAGTGTTAAGGGCAGCAGCATCTACCGCTTCGGCGAGCCCGGTGAAGTCTTTGAGGAGAATACGATCCGCGAGCTTTACGATATAGACAACGGCTTCTTCGATCCGGTCTTCGGATCGATCGAGCTTCAGAAGCCCTCCGGTGATGTTCCCGAGGTCTTCGTTATAGCGGGAAACGGCAGCGGCATACCGGTGTACAGGTATCTGCAGAAGCAGAACGTGCCCTTTGCCACGGGAATTCTTTCCGGGAACGATATCGATTTCAGGGTGGCGAGGCTTTTAGCGGCGGAGACGGTGAGCACACCGGCCTTCACTCCTGCAGGCGATGCGGAGATGGAAAGGGCGCTGGAGCTTATCGGAAGCTGCAAAAGGGTGATAAATGCAGGCCCTCCCGAAGGAGCACTGAACGGATACGTTAAGGAGCTTCTTAAGGCGGCGGAAGGGAAACTGGAAGAATTTTAACTATAAACACAATATAGCCGGTATACCGTACATAAAGCGGTATACCGGTTTTTTATCGTATGGAAAGTTTATTTCCATACGATAAAAAGCGCTCCGCGCACGATGCGCAGTTCGCGGAGAGGAAGATCGCATTGTGATCCCGCTCACGCGCACAAAGTCCTGCTGCGCTCACTCGAGACCTAGAGGCCGCGGGCGCTGAAGTACGCTTGCGGACTTTATTCTGATCTGCGGGGTTGCTGAGTGACGGCCGGCGGCAATATGGAACTGTGTAATTGGCAAATGTTTTATCCGCAATAATAATCATTGTGCATCACATATTGAAAACAGAACGATAATCCTTTAACTTATAATCAGGACCGGGAAAGGAGACATGATATGGAACAAAAATGCATCTATCTCGCAGGCGGCTGTTTCTGGGGCCTGCAGAAGTTTATCGATCAGTTTGAGGGAGTCGTATCCACCGAGGTGGGGTACGCCAACGGCCCCGACAAAGCGCCCACATACAAGGAGGTATG
>JAFRYJ010000110.1 GCA_017437705.1 Lachnospiraceae bacterium | reverse complement strand
GAGCATCTCCTGTGTAAGCCTGTACAGAACGTAAGTCTGGTCCTTCTCGACATAGTCCGCTCTTTTTACCGTATACCTGCCATTATCCTTTTTTACTATCCCCGCATAATGACCGGTGGCTATCTTCTCTGCGCCCAGTTCATCTGCGATGCGCAGAAGCTCTTTGAATTTAAATTCTCTGTTGCAGAAGATGCAGGGATTAGGCGTCCGTCCGTTTAAATATTCGTTAATAAAGGAGTCGACTACGGTATTTCTGAACAACTCCGAACAGTCTTCGGAGACAAATTCCAGTCCGAGCATGTCAGCGATCCTTCTTGCATCATGCTCTTCAATGCTCCTTTTTTCAATTCCCGGACCCTTACGCCAGGTTGAGAGGAATGCACAGGTCACATCATAGCCCTGTTCCTTAAGAAGGTATGAGGTTACCGCACTGTCAACTCCGCCGGATATTCCGGTAATAACCTTTGTCATATATGCTCCCCTGAAATGTTTCAAATACAACGGAAAATAATGTGAAAGCCCCGCTTCAACTGCGGGGCCTTCTTACATGCAGTGTTTTATGAAGTAAACGGCTTTATTCCTCTATTGCGTCTGACCAGTACTGCTCGCCGTAGATATCCGTAAAGGTATACATTGCATATGCCTTATCCTTTCCGATGTCCTCGTTTGATATCTTAAGTCCGCTCATACCGCCCTTTACAGTAAGGGTCTTGCCGAGATAATAGCTTTCCTGATAATTGCCGTCGTAATCATAGAAGTCGCAGATAAAGTCGATCTCGTCTCCGTCGTTGATCTCCGTAAGGTTCTTTGCAATTACATCCGCATCGGTCTCCGAATAATCGTAGGTCGCTCCCGCGATATAGCCGTCGGGATTCTCGTCATCAAATACTACAAAGAGTATTACCCTGTCGCCGTTAAGGTATGCAGGTATGTAGCCGGTAATCACATAATCGTTCTCATCACCCGAAGTGCTGAGTCTGTAATATGCTACGGTCTGTCCGTTTACAGCGACCCATGTCCTGTCAGTGGGTGCAAGAAGGTCGCCATCTTCGGTGAATTCGAATACGTTGTCGTAGCCGAGATCGATGTAGCCCTTGCCGTTGTCAACGAAGAGATTCAGATCAAGACCCTCTACCAGATCCCACTGATCCTCGTCAGTAAGCGTTATAACATAATTGCCCTGATCGTTCTTGTGCCACTTGAGAGCAGAAGCATCGAAGAAATTATCCGTAATGAATGCAGAAGCCTTGTCTATATCAAGTGTCTCATCCAGGAAGTGGGTATTCTCCGTTGAAAGACCGTTTATGGCCGTACGTCCGGAGCCCATGAATGCCGAGAGCAGACTTCCGATGTCCATACCCGAGCTTGATGATGAGGATGAAGAAGATCCGGAACCCATAAGAGAACCGAGAAGGCTGCCGATGGAACTGTGGGATCCTCCGCCGGCCACCTGTCCGGCAACGCCCATGGAAGCAAATTCCTGGATGCATCTCGTATAATACTTGTCCATGCCGATATCGCCGTATACATTGACCATGGAGTCAACGGTATTTGCATATCTGCCGGGGAAGTATACGGAAACGCCGTATGCATTCGTGATGTTGGACGTCCTGTTATATTTAACAGCGCCCACAAGAGCTTCGGCCAGCTTTTCGCCTTCGCTGCTGCCCATCTTAACTGCAAGATCCACCATATCTACCTGGTTGATATTTGCATAAGATGAGAATTCCCTTGCGCTGCTCCTTGCATTTGATACGGTCTTGTAATCGCTGCCGGATATCATCGAAGATGTATCCTTGGCGAAATCGCTCATGGCGCCGGGTACTGTAGCCTGGAATTCAGCAAGGTCAATGACCGAAAGCGTTGTGGTCTGTCCCGGGCAGGACTTGGCACATTCTGTCGTAAATGTGTCAACGATCGTTTTGCCTATGTCAAGCGTGGGTGTCGACGTATTCTTGCAGATCTGTGTGAGCCAGTCCGTATAATACCAGCCGATTCCGGGCTCCGATTCCTCGGATGCGATCATGTAGTCTGCATACTGAGCTGACACAAGGGCCGTCTCGGCTGTTGCCATAAGGCAGGCGTCAAAGCCGATGAAATCGAATTTAATACCTGCATTCTTAAGAGCCCTGTTGACTCCGGAAAGATCCATCGAACCATAGTTTACGTTCTTTTCATCGTAACCGTAGCCCTTCTGTGAACCCGAACCGTGGTCCCAGAGGATAAGGATGTTCCTGTTTGCAGGATAATTCTTTGCACAGTACTTGATGAATTCCGTAAGCGTGGCAGGATCGGTCATCACCTTATTGCCCATGTTGCTTTCAATGCAGGTGATGTTGCCGTTGGATATCCTGTATATCTGGTTCGTCTTGCTGGAAACGACGTTGTTCTGCCATTTCTTGCAGCCGCCGGTATAGATCAGCAGGTTGATATTGCCTGTATTAGAGGCGTTGAGCATCTCCTGAAGATCCCTTGAACCCATGGCGTTCTTCGATTCAAGGTCTGTGCCGCACATGTAGATCATGACGGTAACGGTGTCCTTGTTGTTGCCTTTTATCTTTGTGTACTTGGCTCTTGCGTTCTCATCGACGGATCTGTCGAGCTTGCCGTTGTTGTTGGCAATGCTCCACCCGCCCGAAGATGAGCTTGATGAAGATCCGCCGCCTGAAAGAAGCTCTGTGAAGCTCTGGGAATAGCCGCCGCCCGATCCGCCGGAACCCGTCCCGAACAGCTCGGAGATACCGCCGCCCGAGCCGCCGCCGAGGAGATTGTTTAAGAGTCCGCTCTTCCAAAGAACTACGGCTAAAATAATGATTATTAAAATGGATGCGCCGCTTTTTTTGCCTGCTCCCGAGCCGCCGCCGAAAAGCGAACCTCCCGAGCTGCCGCCGCCGAAAAGTGAACCGCCGGAGCTTGAAGAATCGGATGACGAAGAGCCGCCGCCTAAAAGATCCGACAAAATGCCCTTATCGTCCTTGTTCTCAGTGCTCTGCTGCGGTTTCTTTTTACGGTTGCCTACGGGACCTGTCCCCAGTCCCTGATCGTCCCGTATCTCAGCACCTCCGGTGCTTTCACCGGTAGTTTTTTTCTTTCTTCCAAAAGGTCTGTCTGCCATTTTAACACCTCTGTAATCTGTTGCAGGTCAATAGTTCCATCTATACTCTGTTATGTGAGTTTTTCGATCATTTCACTGAGGGTATCTGTTATGGATCCCCAATCGTAGTGGGCTTCCACATATGCTCTGCCGTTCTCGCCCATAATTTCAGCAGTTTCCCTGTTGTTTATAAGATACTGCAAAGCTTCGCAGAATTCCACATCATCATAATAATACAGGCCGCCGTTGCTTAAAAGACAATGATCCTTAAGGACCCTGCAGTTTCCGTTTACAAGCACCGGCTTCTTTAACGACATCGCCTCCAGCACCACCATCGAAAGGCTTTCGTAGGGAGATGGAAGGACAAGAAGCTTAGAAGCTGCTATTCCGTTGAATTTGTCCTCGTCGCTGACAAACCCGAGACTTATGATGTCGGGATCCGCCGGTATCTGCAGTACCGGCCTGCCCATGAGCACCAGCTTTAAGTCCGAGGGATATCTGTCCTTGTATTCCCTGAAGAATCTGAAAAGATCAAGACAGCCCTTGCTTTCGTCTATGCGTCCCACATAAACTATGAAGTCTTCTTTAATACCGTATTTTTTCCGGAGACTCTCGGGAGATATCTTTTCCGGGATCTCTACTCCTACTCCGCCGTACCCGCCGTTATTAAGTATATGTCCGTTTCCGAATCTGCCCTCCACAAATTCCTTTTCAGCAGCCGTATTATAGAATATTCCGGCCGGTGCATTGAAGGTCTCTCTGAAGATCGACAGGTATATCGGCGGCTCATCGTGTGCCGTGGGTATAAGCACAGATTTCCTGCCCACCTGCGGCATCCCCTTAAACGTGGTGTAATAAAGGTATGTAAAGAAGATAAACAGGTCGTAATCGTCATGATGCTCTCCGATATACTTAACAAGAGCCGGTGAGCAGGGGCCTTGAAGCTCCATCCATTTTAGCTCCTGTCCGGGGTCTCCCGGTGATGTAAGTACAGTCTCGGAAAGCCTGTTGAACCTGTCGATATTCCTTCGTTTGGCTACTTTAAAACGCCGTACGGTAAGGCCGTTGACCGTGTCCACATCATTCCTGTATTCATTTTTCCAGGTAACATAGTCGACGGCTTTGGTGGTAAGTATCTCCACATCGTATCTTTCTGCCATGTGCTCTGCCAGCTGGCGGCAATGGAGCTCTGCGCCTCCGTTGACCTCGATACCGTATCTCTGAACTACGAACGCGATCCTTTTCATATGATCATTATATCACGTACAAAGGACTTCATATAGTAAATTATATTTTCAGTCCTTCAGTGATCCTGAGGAATTCGTCTGTAAACTTTTTGAAATGGATCCCGTCCACAAAGCGGTGGTTTACTTCAAAGGATATTCCCAGCATCATCCGCCCGTTTTCACTGACCGCTCGGCCCCAGGTGATCCTGGGCACATTGTCATCGGGGTCCTCTATGGCTTCGTTTGTAAGGGCGGTCATGTCGAACCAGGGCAGGGAGCTTATGTATATAAGGTCATCAGACTCCGCACCGTAATCGATAAAACAGTCCTGAGCCTCATTCTTTTCGGCTGCGGCACTGCAGAAGCCCTCCATATCGTCACCGTCATCCAGGGTGATTATATGAAACACTTCGCTGCCCTTTTTCATATCGGTGAAGCTGGGCGTCCTTTTGTCAAGAAGACAGATCTCACCGTTTTTGATGCAGTATCTGAAATTTTCCACGCTGTTAACGGCGCGTGATACGCACCATACCATCGAATAATAGAAGGAGATGCCCCTTCTTTTGGCATAATTGAATAGATCTGTCACATCCAGGCGGAAGGTCGTCATATAAAAGGGCTTTGATGTTTCGGAAAAAAACTTAAATACCTCTTTTCTGTCCCAATTGTCGATATCGATCTTCTTCATAATGCATATGCTCCTTCCGTGCACGTACCCGCACTGCCCGGTAATGTCCCTGATCAGTCTCCGAT